>NZ_CP151792.1:2748450-3053834 GCF_038446525.1 Methanolobus sp. ZRKC5 | reverse complement strand
AAAAAAAAGGTAACTATTCAGCCTGATAAAAACGCTATCAATAACAATCTTGACAAAAAGTTGAAACGTAAATTTCATTAGGATCATTTATTTTGATTGTTGCTATTGATTGCTTTTTTGATTGTTAGATTGTTAGTGAGCAGACATCTCTATTTCGATGAAATCAGTACCAATAGGCAAATCGTGCCAGGCTGAATAGTTACAAAAAAAGATGAAAAATGAAACACACAGGTACTTTTACCTATAGCCCGAATAAAAAGCTTGATTATTAATAGGCCGGGATATTAGCCTTCCTTGAACTCAATAGTCATTGTCTCTACTTGCTTTGCAAGACTCTTTGCGATCATCCCTGACTCCAGCCTGCAGACATGCATAACACCTGTTGGTACGATACATCCGGGACAGCAAAGAGCTTCTTGTGCTCTGTCCATCACATAGTTATCTTTGATGTACAGAGTTTCCATCATTGGAACATCCATATGAGACATTTCTTTTACCTTTGGGCAGGGCGTTTCAATATCTATGATAATATTTGTCCCATCAAGTTGTCCTTTTACTATATGTATGAAACCACAGATGCTTGAGTTTACGTGTACGACAGATCCCATATCAAATCTCCTTTTTTCTAATTCATAGTTTAGTTTTTACAGTAAAGTAAGTGTCCCTAGTTTAAACCGGACTGACAAAATGCAAGAATACTCTAGAATATTCAGTATTGTTAACAACGTGAATATATGTTTTTCTCTCTGAACCTTGCCGACTTAAAAAAATAGATTATGATTTTTACTTTATGCTATTGTTTTGAAAAACATAAATTTTAGTTATTACAGTTCCATGAGAACACGGAATCCCGTAAACCCGTAACAGTCGTCGGGAATATAGCCACTTCGACGTGAAGACCTACAGAACCTGGAAAGACTGCTCCAGCAACCTCCCCGATCAACACGAAGGAAACTGGCATCACCTTCCCAGGCACTATTCTCAGCAGGAGCACCCTCATAATTTGAATGCCATTTGTCCTGACACCATTCCCAAACATTACCATGCATGTCATACAATCCCCAGGGATTGGGTTTCTTCTGTCCTACCGGATGGGTCGTGTTTCCTAAATACCAGCCATACTCTTCCAGTTCAGATTCATCGTCTCCAAAAGGATATTTACTTGTCGTACCTGCCCTGCAGGCAAACTCCCATTCGGCCTCAGATGGCAGGCGATACTTATCAGTACCTTCTTTTGCGTTCAGATTCTTAACAAACTCCTGTGCATCATTCCATGAAACCTGTTCTACCGGATGGTCATCATGATCTTTAAAGTAAGATGGATTACTGCCCATTATTGACACCCATTCTTCTTGTGTTACCGGATATTTTCCAATATAAAATTGTTTTGAAATTGTAACTTCATGAACCGGTCTTGAGGTTTCGTCCTGTTTCGAACCCATTATGAACTTACCTGCAGGGATGAGCACGAATTCCATCCCAATGGAGTTTGTGTAAACTCTGCGCCCATTTTCATATTCAGATCCTTTGACATATCCCTTAGCAGTCTTTTCAGTTTCTTTTTGTCTATTGCTATTTCTACCAGTTTTGCCTACTGTTTCACAATGACCCATATTCCACACCCTATACTCTTATATCAGGAGATGTTATTCTGGTCATTTTCTCAGTTCAGGAATCAAATAATCCACGCACAGCTCAAAAGTACTGTGCCAGTAATCAGTATTTATAACTAAATAAGCCAGAAATATTTCCAGAATTCTCCCTGCAAGCTGACCCTCACATAATGGCATTCTCCCAATTGCCATTATTATCCTTTGAAGGAATATATGTCTTATATTATTGTTAGTTTTTGGTAACTATTCAGCCTGATAAAAACGCTATCAATAACAATCTTGACAAAAAGTTGAAACGTAAATTTCATTAGGATCATTTATTTTGATTGTTGCTATTGATTGCTTTTTTGATTGTTAGATTGTTAGTGAGCAGACATCTCTATTTCGATGAAATCAGTACCAATAGGCAAATCGTGCCAGGCTGAATAGTTACGTTTTTGCGCCTCAGACACAATAAACCATTCTTCAAAAGCATTGCACTATAGATTTCAAAGGTAAGAAAAGAGAGCTAAAAAAGCTCATTCTATCTTGTCAATGGTAAGCTCTACTTTTTCTATTTTCCTTGCGAGAGTCTTTGAGATATTTTCAGTTTCTACCCAGTATGCATTCATTACGGTCGCAGGCACATAACAATTGTCACATATTTTGTTCTTCATGCTCTTCATTAACAGTTCATAGTAAGGAATATTCTGAGTTGCCAGATCTGCATTGGGGAGATCGAAATCACAACCCCACTTTTTCAACTTCTCACACCCTGTTTCAATATGTATGTGACTCTTCCTGCCTTCAGTGACCGCTGTTATGTAGGTCTTGTAACCACAAAGAGAATCGACTGACATTGTAACGACCATATACTTACCCTCCATTTCAAGAATTGAAATAATTCATTCAACGCTATTCATTTGATCTCTTCGAATTTTATGTCAACACCTTTGTATCCACGTGCGACATCTTTAGGGATCTTCTCATTCTCTATCCAGTAAGCACTCATCACCGTTGGAGGCACATAGCAATTACTGCAAATAGAACACATTTCCCTTTTTTTGTTAAGCAAATCAAAAGCTACATCCTTATCCATGAGATCAATTTTCGGAAGGTTGAACTCATTACCCCATTTTTTTATCTTTTCACAGGTAGTATTAACATTTATACGTGTATTCTTACCTTCATGCTGGGCCAGAATCGTTGTTCTGTTCCTGCATATATTTTCCAATGACATAATGACTGTAATTTTACTGACCTCCTGACAAATGTATTACAAATATTGACGAATATATATCAAACAAATTTTAAAAAGATTGGCCAATTGCCTGAAAATCAATCCATTTGATAACATTTTAATATATTTTAGTAGATTTGTATGTGTACAACATGCTTAAATCTTGCGTTTTAAGCCTAAAACTTAAAACCATTAAGTAAAACATTAAAATAAAAAAAGGAGGTGTGGAGAAGTTGGGGTGCAATGCACCCACATAGACTTGAGACTCTACAAATATTGGAAACCTGTAAGCCTTTTTTTAAAGAGATGGCAGTTCGTTTTTCATGAGGATTGAATCATATTGTTAAACTGGAAGCTTTTACGGGTTTTACATTGAAAGCAGGGATATGTGTTTCTTTTTTCCAGTATGAAGAAAGCTGATAGTTCATTCTGCTTATCGTACATCGTCTGAAATGGTTCAGGTTTATGACCTTATACCTCAGTGTTGTTGCTATATCCATATTTTCACCTTTTTACCAATGTAGTACATCGGCATCCTTTGTACTACTTAATTATACTTAAAGTTTTTATCATGAGCTTGCTCATAAAGTACCTTACTTTAGAGTGAAATAACCGAGTTTGTGGTCAAATACCTACTTTACAGTCACATTTTGACCGAAAATCGAACTTTCGTTTAGTTTGCACAATAACATTTCAAATTCGATTGAAATAGAAAGTTTTATATGTTTATGGAGCATTTCAAATAATACTGAAATACTATTTGATGAGGTTAGCATAAATCGAGAAAAAGAAGGAACAATATATGGAAATAATTTTAATAATTAGTCTACTCATTACAGGATTAGCTGTTGGACTAGCAGCTGGAATTTTGGGTGTAGGAGGGTGTTTTATTATGGTTCCCATTCAGTTTTGGGTTTTGAGCCAAATGGGAGTTGATCCTACTATTGCAATACGTATTGCTTTTGGAACAAATCTTGCTGTAGTTCTTCCAACAGCAATTAGTGGAGCTTACGGGCACAATAAAAAAGGAGCCGTACTCTGGAAACAGGCAGTTTATCTTGGAGCATTTGGATTCTGTGGTGCTATTGGAGGAGCTTATGTTGCCAGCAATCTTCCCGGAGATGTGTTAAAGATCGCATTTGGACTTGTTATACTTCTGGGAGCTGCAAGAATGTTGACAGCCAAACCTCCACACAAAGACGAAAAGATTACCGAATCCCCTGTATTATATGCAGTTGCAGGAATTATCCTTGGACTCGTATCTGGAATAATAGGTATTGGTGGAGGAGTTATAATGATCCCTATTATGGTAATGGGATTGAAATTCCGAATGCATCAGGCAGTAGGCACCTCCACGGCAGTAATGGCTCTTATTGCCATTGGTGGAATTCTTTCATACGTATATAACGGTTGGAATATTGCAGGTTTACCTGCTTATTCTCTGGGCTATGTGAATATGCTTCAGTTTGTACTTCTGGCAGGTACCAGCGTACCGATGGCATATATTGGCTCTAAAATTGCACACAAATTATCTCATAAGAACCTTAAAAATCTCTTTATTGTAGTGATGGCATACATGGGATTGAAAATGATTGGAGTTTATAGCTGGTTGGGATTACCACTATAAACTTATTTTTTAATAAGAAAATCAATGTGGCCAAATAATAGTTTTTTTGATTGAAAAATTGGGGATTTTTGGTTAAGACCTTTTGATAGAATATAACCTACATAAAAAAAACCGGCTTTGGTAATTAAACATCGTTATATAATATGATGGCCTCTTTTTATATATGAATTGTCCAAAGTGTAAGAGTTCCAGTCATAAGAAGAACGGTAGGATTGATGGTCGACAACGCTACAAATGCCATGATTGTGGATACAACTATTCAGTAGATATAAAATCCACCGCTAGCCCCGTATCTGTTAAGCGACAGGCTTTACAACTCTATCTGGAGGGGTTGGGATTTCGTTCAATTGGACGTTTTTTGGGCGTTAGTCATGTTTCTGTTCAAAAATGGATTCGAAAATTTGGTAGTGAATTAGAGGATCTAAAAAGTGAAAATGAGATTTCTGTTGTGGAATTGGACGAGATGCATACTTATATTGGGAATAAAAAAACTACTGCTGGATATGGATTGCTGTTGATAGATATGGGAAGAAATTCATCGATTGCTCTTTTGGCAGCAGAGGAACAAAAACAGGACAAAAACTCTGGAAAAAGTTAAAGACAAAAGAGGTTGGGGAAGTAATGACGGATTATTGGAGGGCATATGCCAAGTTAGTCCCCAGAAACATCCATACTCGATCAAAAGCAGAAACATATACTGTTGAAGGATACAACAGCATATTTAGGCATTTCCTGGCAAGACTAAGGAGAAAGTCAAAGTGTTATACTAAAAGTCTTGAAATGCTAAAAATCTCCGTTTTGCTCTTGATGAAATATAGGAATAAAGAACTAGCTATGTTTAATTAACAATGCCAAAAAACCATATCTAAAATCCCACATCAAGCAACCATTTAGTAATAATCCCCACAAAAACCGCAATTGCAAAACTCAATAAAGTGCCTATCAATATATATTCACTCACCTTCCTATCGGTTGTGAACCTGAATATGGATTTTGCAGCAACCAACAAACCGATAGCTTGATACTGATCTAGCAACACAAAGGTCAGGAGAAGGAAACGTTCAAGACGACCTATCCACAGACCGGCATTTGATAGACCTGTGCCTTCATTTCCATCTTTGTCATTTTGCCAGGCTTCAGTAAATTTACCAATTACAATACCACTGGGCCATATTGTTATTACGTATGCAACAAGCAGAATCCAGAGATTCGTTCCTGCAAACGGAACAGTAGGCAAGATTTTCATAATTGGTATTAGTCCTGCTATAAGGATCCAGACTATAAGAATGGTAAACAAATGGGCTGCCTGATCCAGGGTGAACCATTTAAGATCATCTTTTCTGGTTGATTTGAAACCATCGATCAATACATGAGAAAACGTGTAGGCAATGAAAAGCCAGACATAAATGAAGGCACCTGAAAGGATATATGCAAGTAAACCGGCAGTCAGACCATGTATATAAAGCCATTTTGAACGCCATTTGTTCTCAAAACGGTCATTTACCATTGATCTGGTCTGGAATACAAAATCAGCAAGCAGGTGTGAAAGAATAAGTTTTGCAAGCAGAGATATATTCAAAAGACCCGGGTCCATCACTTATCACTCTCTACAAATACATCCTCATATTCAAATAAGTGTTCATAGTTAAAAAGGAACTTCTTAACTCCATCAAAACCCGAAGCTTTCAGACTCTGGGAAATCGTTGACTGAGATTTACCGTGTCTTGAGGCTATCTCTTCCTGGGTTGAACCAGAGAGTTTCTCCAGAATTATCTCTTTCTGGATATTTGTCCACCTGCCAGCTATGAGATCAAAAAAAGAGCACTGAGTCTCAAACATCAGGTTCAGAGCCGGATTTGGAGTTGTAACTAGCAGATTTTGACCTTTTTGCTTCATCGTATCAAGCGCTTTTCCGGAAAGTCGAAAAGCCACGCCATCCGCCTCTCCTATGTTACCGGAGTCAGGGATATACTCAATTGTTCCAATGCCAATTGATAACCTTGCCGCAAAATCCTTTGACCCTTCATTGAACAGACTAAGCCTTTGGGATAAGAGTACAGAAGCAAGTAATGCACGATCTGGCTTGCTAAGAACTACCTGAAAACTATCTCCTCTGAATATATCAAAAGGAAGAAAAATAGTATCGTGAAGTTGTAAGTGATCCTCTATGAACATAAGCGAATCGCGAAGATAAGCAATCATTTCTTCTCTGGTCTCGTGTTCTAATTGGGATGACTGTACAAGATCCCCTGTTATGACAGCATATAAGACTTTTTCATTAATCAAAACCTTGAACCTCAGTTGTAAAAACAAATATAAGTTTTAAAGATTATATTTTACTTATATAGCTTATTTAGATTATATTTTGTTATTAGTAGTTATAGGACTTATATTTTATCACTATAAATGCATAAAGATCTTTGCTACGAGTACAATGTTTTAGATTACAACACTAAATGCAGAATATGAAGCAATTTAAGAAAATTGAGTGTTAAGCCTTCAATTAATGAAAACAGTGAATACAAGCACTCCGTATGTTACATACTTTTGAATTGTAGAATTATAAAAAATGAAAATAGCTTAAGGAAAGGAAGAATAAGAGAATTTTCAGTTTCTCTTATTTCTCCTGTTACCCACAATCCCAACCATGAACAACATCATAGACATCATACCTATCAATGAACCACTATCATTTCTTGTTGCTACATTGGCACCAGTTCTGAGCACCGGTGTTGTCTGCATATTCAGGGAATAAGCAGGGTCAATACCCAGTATGAACAGGTCAGTGAGTCGATAGACATCCGAGTTTCCTTCTACTGTATAGTTCACGTATGTCTGATTACCAGCAGTTCTATCTGCCTGTAAAGCACCTACATCCCACCAATATGCAGTTCCGGTAACCGGAGAAAGCACAGACGTACTACCATCAGGATCAGTAACCCAGGAAGCATTGGTGAATCCCTGTGGGATTATATCGTATACAACTACTGTAGGAGGTGTAGCAAGATCACCTTTATTGTGTACCCAAAGGGAAATATCATAGTAATCAGAGTCTGTATCGTTCTTTGTAATCGTTTTCCTGGCTTCCACAAGATAACCATTTATGATGTATATTTTTTCAATTATCTCATACGTACCATTTATTGAAAGATAACTTTCAGTTAACTGGCTGCCTGTAAGATCTACACTTAGATTTACATCCAGCCATCCAACGGGCACTGGTTCAGGGAAATCATATATTTTCCATTCATCTTGCGTCCATACGTCTGATTGTGAAAGAGTACCTACGCTGCTATTAACTGAAGTTTCAACTGCTGAGCTGTAATCAAGACTACTGCTGGTCGTTACATACATTGTTACAGCTGAAACAGTGTAATCTATACTCTCTGTATCAGTATTGGTGATGGTAGGCGTAAATCCCCAATCATCTCCGCCTGAGCCACCCTCTGAACTATCTAACTGATTCTTCTGCAAATCGAACATGAAATTAAGGGTTGTGCCGATAGGAGCCCCTATAACTGAAACATTATTTCCCGATTGAACTCCATTATTGACCGTAAACTGCAATGTGCCATTACCCAGGAACATTTCCTGTGCTGACTGTGGTGATGAAGCTATATGAGCTGCACTATCATTTTCAGTAGCTGTGAAAGTCAGAGTGGCATTTGTAACAGATGAATTAAGTTCTGATACCGTCCACATGACAGTATCCTCTGAAGGATTTGTTACCGCACCCAGATTTGCACTGGCATCAGAGAAACGAAAATCGGCCACGGAATTAATGTTACTGTCAGAAGCTACTTTTGTGAATGTAATAGAGCTTATTGTTGAGTCAATGTTTCGTTCTATTTCAAGGTTCACATCGGTCGAATCATTGACCAGTATCTTGTTTGCTGAATAACTTTCATTGAAAGTAACTGGTCTTGAACCAGAACAATCATAGTTTATTGCTACGGAATCACCATGGCCAAGATAGTTAATGTGCACTTGCACAAATGCACTGTTGCTGGTATCAAGATATACGCCGCTTGATGACGAAGACCAGGTTGAAGATGACGTTGTTCCATTATTGAAACTGATGTTCACATCGTATAGATCTGTTGAGGATAATGTATTTTTGATCGTTATTTGTCCTGAGCCGGATGCATCACCGCTTGTCAACGACCCATTAAAAAAATCACTTACGTCAATGGATTCACTTACCTGAACATCCAATATTTCTGTTGCGCCTGCAGCTGATACGACGATGTAAAAAACGAATATGAAAACTATTGTTCCTATCAAATTACTATGCGTTCCATTCCTACCCAAAAGAAATCTCTCCAATGATTTTTAATAAATATAATAACACATATATTATTATACCATGTACTGCTTAATTAATATTTAATTGTGCATATGCGCATATACTATACATATGTTAGTATATTTACAAAAAGTATAATAACTGTTTGTTGTGCAAATCTGATTAAAAAGGAGGAAGGGAAATAAAGGTAGCTACAATGGCATTCTTGCTGGTATCTATTCTATTAGCAACCAGCATTTCTGCAAATGGAGAGATTTTAGTAGAAGTATGGGAACACTATAATGTAACACTAAATGTGCATTCTGACGGTACACACGTAACTGAAGAACTCACTATCAGGAATATTATCGATAAAACCGTTGTTCCGGGATATGGATACATAACGCTCAGTACAGAAAGCACATCACGTTTTTTAGGACTGCCTGTTCCTTTTACTGGAAATGCTCAAGCCATGGATATATCAGACGTCTCTGTAAAACTTGATGATGGCACAATAATAAATGATGTAGAGGTATCCGCCACCGAGAATGAAACCACAATAAAGTATGGATTCTGGATACCCATAATACCCGGAGAGAGCCGGACAATAACGATCGAATATACAACAGATGACATTGTTGAAAATGGGCTGATATTTGACCAGGTCACCTATAGCATACAACCATCCAGCATACCAATTGAAAATGCAAAGATGGAAGCAGACATTGATGGAAAGCATTTATCATACTCCAATTATCCTGCCCTAAGTATCGATGACACAATAGTCTGGACAAATAATGATATAGATAATAACACATGGAAACTCAATTTTGAATATGGACCCCTGCCGCTTCCAAAACTGCCGTTCAAATGGTCATTGATTTTCTTGATAATGATATTTGGAATAATATGCTTGTGGTCATACCGCCAGTGGAAATCCGACAAATAATATAGGTGATGAAAAGGATGAAGGCTACGCTATTCAAACAATTATCACTGATGATCATTGTAGCAGTAGCTTTTCAGTTTTCAGCAACAGCACTTGCAGAACAGCCAGTTATAATCACAGACAAAGAATCCTATAATCCCGGGGAAACAACATACATATCCATAAACGAGACAAGCAACGTAACAGCACATGTCATTGACCCATTAAATAGACTAACAGAGCTAACACTAACCCCATCGGAACATGGTTATCTTACAGAATACTCCCCACAGCAGGGAGTGGTTCTGGGTACATACATAATTCTTGTAAGCGGAGAACAGGTCAGTGAGACATGCGCATTCGATATACGGACACTATCCATAAACACAAGTTTCGAACAACAATATCCTTTAGGCGAAATATTCCTGTCTGGAAATATCACAGATGCTGCTACTCAAGCACCGGTAAATGCATCGGTGAATATTACGATAGATAACCTGACTGTTAGCACCTATGCATCAGACGGTGTTTTTTCAGCTAATTATTCAGCCAGTTCAACGGGTCAGAAAGTTGTGACTATTTCAGCTATTGATAACCAGAACATAACAGGTGCAACCACCACAGAATTCGAGGTATATGCTCCTGATGTTGAGGAAATAGAATCCAGTACAACACAACTTTTGGGAACCACTACCGCACCAACTGTAACTGCAAGTATGGAATTGAATGAAATAAGCCCAATAGAAATAGACCCAATAGATATTGAACCAATACTCCTTTACATTTCAGGATATGTTTCCCCTACTGATAACTCTGGAATTTGCACAGATCCAACCAATGCTTATGCTGATGAAGGGGGTAATTCCATTTTTAATGAAACATGGAATATTTATTCAGGCTATAATTTCAATCTGCCTGCTAACGCAACTATACTCGCTGTTAATGTCAAAATTGATGCTATGTCAACATATCCATCTGAGGAAAGTCCTGACAGCATTAAGCTTCAGGTAAGTTGTGATGGCGGAAGTACATGGTTGACACAAAACGGCTCACAGGTACTGACAGATAATCAGACGTCTTATCTTATAAATGTTAAAGACTGGACACAATGGACACCTGACAAAATAAATAATGACAATATACAAGTTAAGGTTGAAGATATAGGAAACAACACAGTCGAACTTGACTGGATACCTATATTGATAACCTATGTTATGGAGACGAACCAGGCACCAATGATGCTCACTACTGACCCAATATGGTGGAATGAGGACTATCAGTATCGCCAGAATATAGTGATTGACGCTGCTTCTTCAAATATAAGCTCTGGATATTCCGCATCAATTACCTTTAACCATTCGAATATGGTCGATGATGGCAGGTCAACGGCTAGTGGGGATGATCTGAGAGTTCTTTACTGGAATGACAGCAGATGGGCAGAACTTGACAGAATCCTGGATGAGAATTCAAGCTGGAACAATGCATCCACAAAGATATGGATAAAGACACAGAAAGAGATAACAGCAGATTCGGTTAGTAACGATTACTTCATGTATTACGGTAACTCTTCAGCTATGAATCCACCTGAGAACGCAGATAATGTCTATCTCTTCTATGATGATTTCGAAACCCTGAATACAAGTAAATGGCAAATTATGCAGTACAGTATGGGCATATCAAATGGAATACTGATAATGTATCCGGCCAGCAGTATATTTTCAGGCACTGACGACACATTTGGAGTTAATACCACATGGGAAGCAAAGGTCCTGCTTGGTGGTGATGGCAGCGAACAGTACTTCAATTACCTGACAAGCTGTGAAGATGCCTATTATGCAGGGGATTGGATCGGATTCAAGACCGAGTCCTCAACACATCTGGCAGACACCAGTACGCTGGGCAGCAATTCGTTTACAGCTGATACTCCAACACAGTTTCATGAATACAGGTTCGATCGTGAGGACAAATCCAGAATAACCTTCTACCAGGACGGTGTCGAGGTCAAGAACCTCACATCAGGCATCCCCACCGGAAACCTGAGTGTGCTGCTCTGGAATAATTATGTTATTGACCCCTATTCGGACTATCTTCCGCAGCTATACACAATGCAATATGACTGGGTCAAGGTCAGAGAATATGTAAGCTCAAAACCATCACTGTCCATGAATGTGGAAGAGGGAATCTCTACATTGAGTTCAAGGACACTGAACGAGACAGAATCAATGACAATAATACTCAATGCAACTGATCCGGATGGCGATATACTGACATACTCCACAAACGCGACCTTTGGAAACCTAAGTGACAATATGTTCACCTGGACAACCGATTTTGATGACAACGGAATATATCATGTGAGTTTCAACGTTTCAGATGGGAGCCTGATAGACAGCGAAGTTGTAGTCATCACGGTAAATAACACAAACAGAGCACCTGTTCTTTCGTTCACAAGTGACAACATGCAATATGTTGCACCACCAGAAGTATGGAATTGCACATTTGGAGGAGATGCAAGTGATTACGCATACTCTGTGCAAAAAACAAATGATGATGGATACATTATAGCAGGGGACTCCGGTTCTTTTGGAGAAGGATACCACAATGTATGGTTAATTAAAACGTAACTATTCAGCCTGGCACGATTTGCCTATTGGTACTGATTTCATCGAAATAGAGATGTCTGCTCACTAACAATCTAACAATCAAAAAAGCAATCAATAGCAACAATCAAAATAAATGATCCTAATGAAATTTACGTTTCAACTTTTTGTCAAGATTGTTATTGATAGCGTTTTTATCAGGCTGAATAGTTACATTAAAACAACTTCAGATGGAACCGAAGAGTGGAACAATACTTTTGGCACTACAAGTAGCGACTATGCTTACTCTGTTCAGCAGACAGATGATGATGGATACATTATTGCAGGACAGACAAATTCATACGGAGCAGGGTCTTCTGATGCATGGCTGATAAAAACAGATCAAAATGGAACAGAAGAGTGGAACCAAACATTTGGAAGAATTGTAGATGACTATGCACGTTCTGTGATGCAGGTCAGCGACAGCGGATATGTATTTGCAGGCAGAACTTCCCTACTTGATGAATCATATAATTTCATAGATTATGGATGGCTGGTGAAAACAGACGACAACGGGAACCACGTATGGAATCAAACATTTGGTGGAAATGGTAGTGATTACACCTATTCTGTCACGTCAACAAATGATGGAGGATATGTTCTTGCAGGCGAAACAAATTCATTTGGAACTAGTTCCCATGATGCGTGGCTGATAAAAACCGATTCAAACGGTAATGAAGAATGGAACAGGACTTTTGATGGTTACGACGGATCATATTCGGATGAAGCACATTCTGCAAAACAGACAAGCGATGGGGGATTTATAGTTGCAGGGGAAAAAACGAATTTAGGTGGATCCAGAAGTATCTGGCTGATCAAAACAGATAGTAATGGAAATGCCACCTGGAACAAGTCGTTTGGAAGCCCACAAAGCGGAAAATACTATGATGTCTGGAGCACGGATGACGGTGGATATGTAATTACAGGTAACACAGAATCACCTGCCGGAGGTTACAAATACGACGGATGGATCATCAAAACTGATTCGCAGGGAAACGAGCTATGGAACAAAACACTTGGAGGAGATTCTAACGACTACCTGTACTCGCTTACTATGACTGATGATAATGAATTCATAGCTGTGGGTGACATGCTACCAGACGGTCTATGGTATACAGAAGCATGGATGATCAAGCTGGAAGCAGAATCGCTTTTCATAGAAGTGAACGAATCCGAACTGCTAACTATTACATTCAATGCAACCGACATTGATGGGGATTCAGTTACGTACAACACAAATGCCACATTCGGGACACTGGTAGATAATATTTTTACGTGGACACCTGATTATGATGACAATGGCACATATTATGTAGAATTCAACGTATCTGATGGAAGTATGAATGATACAGAAATTGTTACTTTAACAGTAAACAATGTAATACCAGAATTCATAAACTTCAGTGTCATAAAAATGATAGAATCCGGAACATCGATTAACAGCTTCAATATAACTCTTAACCAGACAAGTCTCGTTGATTATAATATGACAGGTATAAGAGTTTATGACATTGTTCCTGTTAATTTTACAATAGCAGGCTCTTCTCCCGGTTACAATGAATCCCAGAATAACAAATACTACTGGAACCTGGATCTTGTAGCAGGAGAAAGCAAAAATATAACCTATGTGCTCACCGGAACCGGAGAGTATCATGTGACCGATCTTTTCAATACAGGAGCCGGTCACTCATGAAGTATTCATCAATTGTCCTGCTGGCATTAGTTATTTCGGGATCCATTTTTACATTTAACGCAGATGCTGTGCCCTTGAATCTCCAGCTTAGAAGTTCAGAATATTTAACCGGTGTGGTCTTTTATCCTGATGGAAGCTCTGTCTATGACAATGTTACTGGCATACTGTACCTGACAAATCCATCACTGAACCATACTGTTTCGGATATAAGCATAAACTTCAGTGATCAGGTATCACTTGGATCAAAACATATAAAGCACCTTGAACCTAATTCAAGCACGTCGATACCTTACAGCATACTTAGCTCTGACGTCGCCATACCCTTGTCTGTAAGGGAGTCTTTTACACCAGTGAAGATTACACAGGGAATAGAACAGGAAGTAGTATTCACAGTAACAATGAATAATTCCGGGAATGAGAATATTTCCATAATTGATTTTGAGAAGGATTTTTCCAGTGAACTTGTATATAGAACAATAGAATCCTCCAGAGGAAATTCATCATTTTTAAATAATACCTGTCTTTGGAGTGAATTTGAGCTATCACCGGGTTCTGAAGAAACGCTCAGCATCACATTTAGCACACAGGCTAATTCTGATATCAACATAAACCCTTCTAACCTATCTTTCATAAGTCCGGTATATGCAGTTGAAAGCAATCTATCGGTTTCCGCAATTACTGATACTACATTCACAGTTGAAAAGGAAAACATCTATGGTGACAACTGGCGGGTTGGAGTTATAGTTGAAGATTCCAGTGATTTTGACTATTCACTATATCGGGTAGAAGTATACGTTTCTGATACAATGCTTAATAATACGACATTGATAAAGGAATATGATCTTAATACCACTTTACACCCCGGTGAATCATGGAGTAACTGGTTCTTCCACGAATATGAAGGAATACCTGTAGAGGATTTCGAGAAACTACCATCAATACTCATACAATTTAATAAAATTTAAATAATAGCAAAGCAAATTTACTATTATGGATTCTTTTACTGATTTTGCCTTAAATGAAGAATATAAGCGTCTCCAATCTGTCGGAGATAAGCTTGCTGAAATTGAATATTTAGTAGATTGGAAGCCTTTTCGCCCTATTCTGGAGTCAATGTACATAAACAGAACAGCTTCAGGCGGACGGCCTGAAGCTGATGTTATTGTAATGTTCAAGATGCTTGTTCTGCAACAATGGCATGGTCTTTCTGATGCTGAGCTTGAAAAGCAGTGTATTGACAGGATATCCTTTAGGAAATTCCTGGGATTTCCTGAATATGTACCAGACAGTACAACTGTCTGGTCATTCAGGAAGAGAATTATCGACAATGGTAAAGAAAAAGCGGTGTGGGATGAAATGCAGAATCAGCTTGATGCTCTTGGTTTGAAGATTAAAAAAGGAATGATCCAGGATGCAACTTTTATTCACTCAGATCCAGGACATGCAAAAGCAGATGTACTCAGAGGAAAAGATGCGAAAACAAGAAGAAGCAAAGATGGAACCTGGACTAAGAAAAATGGTAAATCTCACTTTGGATACAAACTTCATACAATTATTGATAAGGATTATGAACTAATCAGAAGATTTGAGACA
Source organism: Methanolobus sp. ZRKC5 (assembly GCF_038446525.1). GTDB lineage: Archaea > Halobacteriota > Methanosarcinia > Methanosarcinales > Methanosarcinaceae > Methanolobus. The sequence goes on along the minus strand of NZ_CP151792.1, from coordinate 3,038,237 downwards.
ACAACTGCATCACTTCACGATTCACAGGTTGATCTGTCTGAAAAGGGTGAAGTGGTGTATAGAGATAAAGGATATTTTGGAGCAATAGCAAAAGGTTTTGCAGCAACAATGCAACGAGCTGTAAGAGGACATCCTTTAGGAATAATGGATATCCTCAGAAATGAAAGAATAAGTGTGAAAAGAGTCCCTTGCGAAAGAGTGTATGCAGTGACAAAAGAAATATTTAAAACCAGAAAGGTTCTTGTTACAACTGTAGAAAGAGTGAATGCAAAAATGTTGATGACAGCTTTTTGTTTTAATCTGCATCAATTGAGGACACTAAAAACCAAAGGAGTAATTTAGGATAGCGGGAGCTATACTAAAAATAAGGATTAATGAAGAGAAATTAAACAAAATGATAAAAAATGAGAGGATATAATTGAGTTTGAATACTTTAATGATCTAAAATGAGGGAATATCGAAATCCTCTGTATTCTTTGCCCGAATATTTTACACAATACCTTACAGCATCTCCGGTACTTCCATGCCTTTGACAGCATCGCAAAGCGGAGGATTTATTATCAGCTCGACGGTTCAACCTCTTAGAGAGATAGAAAGCACAATTGGCGGTATGGTTGAACCCCCACAAGCAGATATCCCAGCAGAAAATATTTCACAGAACGCAACTGAGCACCTTCATTACAATATTAGTCAAATAGAGCGTATTAGTCCATCATTCAATGCAAAACCAATTATTAACGGACAAAATGAGAAAACATCATTTACTGATATTGTAAAAGTTCAATATGTCGCATATATGGCAGTTGCTGCCGGTGCTATACTGCTTGTTTTTGGCAAAACGAAGCTTTGAACGTAAAAATCATGAGAACAGAAATTATCAATTCCCAGTCATCGTAATTCATTTCAGAGAAACTGATTAGCTCACTGTAATGGTCGCATATAGTTTTCTGTTACTTGATATTTTAGTTGCTTCCTTTATGTCTTATCGACTTTTAAGCAATAATGTCATTCTTAAAGGTTATTGTCCGAAAAATAAGGTATTATTCGGACAAAAGCAGTATTATTCAGTCAAAGTTATGAATTATCGATTTAAGAGTGAAAGGATGGCACTTTGAACTGAATACAAAGAAAGTAAAAAAGTAGAGGAAATACCATTATGATACTTACTCTGATTCAGGTTTCTCAACTTTTCCCATAAAGAGTATACAACCCGTTCTTTTGTCCTCGATGAAGAACATGAATGGATGGTCAGCTTCGAACTGCCAGGTTGATACTATCCCTGATGTTAGCATCATAGCAGCCGTTGCAGCAGCAGCTTCAGTTCCTTTCTCGTTTACCCCAATGTGTGCTTGATGTACTACTTCAGATATGAATAATCCACCATTGGCACTGATTCCTGTAAAATCAGCCTTGTCTGAATCAAAGGCATCAACGATTCCCATGTTCTGTAATGGTTTATTTAATTCCGCTTTTGTATCAAACATGAACTTTGGCAACAAGATTTTTACTTGGTCCGAATTAAGAATTTCCTTTAGCTCTTTGTAGTAAGCAAGCGTAAAATCGTTTTCAAAGCCTTCAATGTCATTTTCAGATGGAAGAATAATGTACATGCTAATATCATCACCCTTATACGGCAATTCTAAGATTTTGGCATTCTCATCTTCCCCATAATTGAATGTACCTACGACATACATCGTGTCAACTTTCTTCTCCCGCCCATCGGAAAGATAGAATGCTCCTTTTCTTGTACCTGCTTCTTCAAATTCCTGTAGCCATGTACCATTGAAATAGACTGCATTGGTAATTATTAACCTTGTACTTCCATCAATGGTTCCTTTAGCCAGCAGATCCTTTATTTTGTCATTTGTTTTATCCTCAACCCAATCATTGATTACAAGTCTGGATTCTTCTGTTTGTCCTGCAAAATCAAGTGGTGTTACCTTCCCGCTATAGTAGTTTTCTGCATTAGATACATACTGTTCATTCAATGTATAATCTTTAAGAACCCATAGTGCATTCGCGGATTTAAGTTCGTATTCATCGTTACCAGAATTAATTGTGCCTATCATCTCTTTCGAACTTTCTTCAAGAACAGGTTTACTAAGAGGATAGTAAAATACATTTGATATCTGTTCTTTTGTAGTACCTTCAGCTCCATCATAACAAATAGCCACTGCAGAAAATATACTGTATGGCGAAAAGAAGACATTTTCACCATTATTTTTTATCATTGAATACATGTCAAAAGCAAAAGCATTGTTTGCTGTTGCAATATCATATTCCTCAACGGATTCTGCACTGATAATAGTCTTTGTATTTACAGTTGAATCTTCAACGCAACCAAGGAAAAGTGATGAAAACACGCATAATGAAACTAATGTTATTATTTTTAAAAATCTCATAATCTTTAATTTAGAGGTATGCATAAACTTTTTGTGGTACCTGTTAAATTTACACTGAAACGTATAAGAATTATTAAATGTACAGACGCTATGGTCAAATTGATAGTAATTTCAACCCATTTTAACAGGTTACATGGAACTAAAAAATTTTCATGAAGTGAACATAATAAAAATCGTGAAAGGGATTTCCATCAGCAATGTAAAGCCACAAATTGATTTAATCTGTCAAAAGTGATTATTTCCTATAGACCTCTGCTCCCATTCAAGCGCATTAAAATAAGGTCAAAACAGATTATTTATCGGATAACAACATGAATTTTCCGACAAAATCATGAATATTCGGGTAAATCTATTTTTCGGACAAATCGAGTATTATATGTAACTAATATAAATTTTGGCTCTGTAGAAAACCTATTAAAATCAATGTCAATCGGGCAAAATTATAAAATTCATTCAATATCGAGCAGTCGTTTTAAATAATTATTAATTTTCATTCTCGCCTGAATATCGATGATTTCTACGGAGCCTAAATTTTTAAGCTTACGAAAATTGATATTCTAATTCCACTTTAAAATCGACAGATATTGCCGTAAACCATAGCTATGGACGCAAGCAAAATTAATGAAATCTATATGAAGAACAACCAAATTAATAACAATCAACAGAATAAATAATAATTAAAGGAGATGAATTATTGAGGTTAAACATCAGATTACTTACAGTTTCAGCGGTTGTCATTCTTATATGTATGACTTCAGGTTGTGTGTCAGACAACACTGAAGACAATAATGCTACTACAACGCCAGATGCCGATGAGCATACAGAAAATACCGACGATGCTAACGTGACAACAAAAGCAATACCACCTCTTCACCATGAGTATTCAGAGAATGACAGCCAGAACACAGTCTATGCCATCGTTGGTGATACAATTGTTGTCAACCTTGAAGAGAATCCCACAACCGGTTATTCATGGAATATGACATACAGCAGTGGACTTGAACTTAGAGAGGATATGTTCCTTCAAGAAAGCATGAATGTAAACCTTGTAGGTGCAGGTGGTTCTCACAAATGGATCTTTAAAGTCACTGACACAGAAGAGCAAAGCATATCCGCAGTATACATCCGTCCATGGGAAGAAAGGACAGGGACCGAGAACAACTATGATCTGATCATAAGGGTGCTTGCTGAGAATAAACTTATAACCGACAAAGGAAAAGTAACATACAACGACATTGAAGGCGGTTTCTATGGAATCATTGGAACTTCTGACGTAAAGTATGATCCTGTAAACTTACCAGAAGAATTGAGTACTGACGGCACAGAAGTTAGATTTACAGCATATCCACGTGATGATATGATGAGTTTCCACATGTGGGGACAGATCATAGAATTAAGGACCATAAATCAGGTCCTATAAACCAAATAAAGAAAAACAGGTGATCTGTTGTATCTGTAACAGATCAAATTATATTTTTTGCGCTTTTCTATTTATTCAAGATTGTGCATCAATGGGAGCATGGAGATATTTATAGGTTCACCAAATGCCCTGTCACCTGCATCACCAAGACCGGGCAGGATGTAACCCTTGTCGTTGAGTTCCCTGTCGATCTTTGTCACGTAAATCTCAACATCAGGCAGTTCCTCCTTAAGAGCTGTTATGCCTTCCGGAGCTGCAAGTATTCCTATGATAACAACTCTCTTGGGATTCCCACATTTCTTGATCTCAGTTACAGTTTTCAGAAGAGTGGAACCTGTTGCAATCATTGGGTCACAGATAATTACTGTGTCTTCCTCCCTCATGTAAGGAACTTTGATATAACTCATCTCAATCTCAAAATCAGGCGCTTTGCCCCTGGAAGCGGATACAATACCTACTCTTGAATGTTCCAGTGTCTTAATGAGGCCTTCCATGAGTGGTATGGCAACCCTGAGCACTGTGATGATATATACATGATCCCTGTCACCGGAAGCAACGCCATCCATACTCTCAAGAGGAGTCTCGATCTTTACCTTTTTAAAATCCATTGTCTTGGTAAACTCATAACCCATGTATCTTCCAAGTTTCACCAGACCTTTCCTGAATCTGATATTCTCTGTTTCCTTTGACCGAAGCTCGGTAAGTATTTCCATAAGGTACGGAGAATCCTCAAATGAATAGACAGTCTCCCATCTTTCGTCTTTTATCATATTTCCACCTGAATTTAGATTTATATTTGAATTTGTTAATCTGATTAAGTTTACTTGTCACAAACGATTTTGTTATTTGAGCAATTGGTCCATTATTATTGCTGATATGGCACCCACCGCCATTCCTGATGCAAGGATACTTGCAATTATGTCCGGGAAATTTGCCAGGAATTCTGCCGGCAGTTGTGGAGCACCAAGACCCAATACCAGTGAACTTGCCAGAATGAGCGTGTTTCTGTCATTCAATTCTACCTTGTCTTTTATAAGTTTAAGACCCGTGACTCCGATCATTCCGTAGAGTGCCGTTGTCAGACCACCCAATACAGGCGCAGGAATAGAGGCCAGGAGGCCGGAGAACTTAGGTATAAGTGAGAACAGTATAAGAATACCTGCACCGATTTGAACAACCTGAACACTTGATACTTTTGTAAGAGCCACAAGCCCGATGTTCTCTGAATAACTGGTAGTACCACATGCACCAAATACACCGGCAATAGAACAGGATAGACCTTCCGAACCAATACCACGATTTATTTTCTTGTTGTCAATCGGCAGGTCAGCAATAGTTGATATTGCATGATAGTCACCCACACTTTCAATTATGCTAACCATGAATGCAAAAAGGATTATAATAATGGCACTGATGTCAAATACCGGAGTCCCCCATGGAAGCAATTTGGGCAAGCTGAAAAACGGAAGACTTTTCACAAGCCCGAAATCAACAATTCCAAATGCAATACTCAGGACGTATCCTACCAAAGCACCTGCAATGACCGGCATGGTCTTGAAGGTGCCTTTTGCTTTCAACGCAACAAGAATTGTAGTGATGAATGTTACAAGAGCTATTATTGAAGAAGGCAGAATGCTAGAACCGGAAGCATCTGCAAAATAATTAAAAGAATACTGGACTGCCACATTGGCAAGAGAGAAACCCACAAGCATAATTGTTATACCCGTTACAAGAGGTGAGAAAAGCTTTTTCAGTTTTCCGATGAGTCCTAAAGCTCCGGTCAGTCCTTCAATTACACCACCAACGATCAAAGCACCTTCCACCGCAGCAAGTCCGATACCGGAACCAATAGCAATAAGGCCTGGAATGAAGGCAAAACTCGAACCCTGAACAATTGGGAACTTAGAACCTATAAATGTCTGTAACAGGGTTGCAATTCCCATTGCAAGAAGAACAGCCTGCATCATCACTGCAATATCCGAAAGAGGAAGTCCTATAGCAGAACCGACTACAAGCGGAACAGTAACAGTTGCACCGAACATAGCCAGAACGTGCTGGAATCCTAAAACAATTCGTTTCATACCAATCTCCATAAAATAATTTCAACTAACTCTATTTCAACTTTAGCAGTCATTTTTCCTTCAGATATATTATAGATGAAACTACCAAAGTTTTTGATTATGACAATGTTTTTCCCGAATCAATATTCATTCTTCATGATTAATATTGTTTGGGTTGCATCTTCCAGGAGTGTAAAAACATTGTAACTATTCAGCCTGGCACGATTTGCCTATTGGTACTGATTTCATCGAAATAGAGATGTCTGCTCACTAACAATCTAACAATCAAAAAAGCAATCAATAGCAACAATCAAAATAAATGATTCTAATGAAATTTACGTTTCAACTTTTTGTCAAGATTGTTATTGATAGCGTTTTTATCAGGCTGAATAGTTACAAAACATTTTTGAACAAACAGAAACGATAAGAATTTAAGGAGGCATCTGATGGATAAAAAGAAAGAAATAAAAGGGAAAAAACTAGAGGACATAGAGATTCCACCTCTGGATGAACAAATAGATACCTGGTGTACGGTTCCAGAACAAAATGACGAGACAAAGAGTGCAGGAGACCTCGAAGTTGATGCCTGGTGTGATAACACTACAGTAGAACAGAAAGAGAAGGAAAAAGAAAAGAAATAATTGCCTTTATATCGATTTTTGTAACTATTCAGCCTGGCACGATTTGCCTATTGGTACTGATTTCATCGAAATAGAGATGTCTGCTCACTAACAATCTAACAATCAAAAAATCAATCAATAGCAACAATCAAAATAAATGATCCTAATGAAATTTACGTTTCAACTTTTTGTCAAGATTGTTATTGATAGCGTTTTTATCAGGCTGAATAGTTACCGATTTTGTAACTATTCAGCCTGGCACGATTTGCCTATTGGTACTGATTTCATCGAAATAGAGATGTCTGCTCACTAACAATCTAACAATCAAAAAAGCAATCAATAGCAACAATCAAAATAAATGATTCTAATGAAATTTACGTTTCAACTTTTTGTCAAGATTGTTATTGATAGCGTTTTTATCAGGCTGAATAGTTACCCGATTTTTTATTTTACCCCAAAGAGTAATTTCAATACTCTTTGAGAGGAAACTTTATAATTTATAAGCCCTGATTTATAAATGGGAGAGTTCATATTTAGAACTTAGTGGGGAGAACTAAGTCTGAATGTTTAAACGGTGTTCTCAATGATCAGGATTTAAAACAAACTAATAGTGCAAACTATATTCAGGGGAGATAGGGTATGTATGAACCCATAAAGAAACAAAAAGATGCATTAAATATTCTTAAAAACATCGATCCGAATGTTGAGATAAAGTGGGATGATAAAACAGGCGCTCCACTGCGATTGAAGGGTGTTCTGGCCCGGAATGAGCAGAAAGATCCGGTAAATGCTGCATTGGATTTCCTTGATGGGAACAAGGGACTTTTTTTACTGGAATCCGTTCAAAAGGAAATGCTGCTTAAGAGAGTAGATACTGACAGAATCGGCACCAGACATGTTCGTATGCAGCAGGTCTACAAGGACTTACCTGTATTTGGCAGTGAAGTGATAGTTCATATTGATGCAAATAATAGCATCAAAGGAACAACAGGGAAACTAACACCTGGAATCAAACTTCCGGAAAAACCAAAAATCAAGGATGAAGAAGCTCTGAAAATAGTACTTGGCGATGATAGGAATAATTCTAAGGAACGCCTGCATGCAGAGCCTACTCTTATGATACTTTCACAGTTCATCGAAACACCCCATCTTGTATGGCATGTGACTGTCAATGGTATGGATAAAATGCTAAATGGCGATAAAACGCCTGCAAAATGGGAATACTTTGTTGATGCACTGACCGGGAAAATTGTCTGGAAATACAATAATGAGCAGACACATACAAGTACCACCGGTTCAGGAATAGGAACATATGCAGGTGCATCAACTATTAGCACATTACACGATCATGGCTCAGCCAAATATCTACTTGAAGATCAATCGATACCCAGTTCTGGAAGGGTAATTACTCACGATGCCAATGGTGGCTATCCTCCTGCCCCTGTCTCTGAAGACAACAATAACAACTGGTCTGCAGCAGCTCAGGGGCCTGATGTTGATTGTCATCTTTACACGAGGATGGTGTTTGACTATTTCTTTACTGTACACGGACGTGACAGCTACGATAATGCCGGAGCTGACATGCATATTTATGCCAACTGCGGAACAGATTGGAATAATGCATCATGGAATGGAAGTTATGTCAAGATAGGAAACGGAGATGGAATAAGATATAATCCACTTTGTGCACAGGATATAATCTCCCATGAATGGACACATGCTGTTACTGAGTACACTGCAGGACTGGTATATAGTAATGAATCCGGTGCTTTGAATGAATCCATGTCGGATGTCTTTGCCGCTCTGATAACCGGTGACTGGCTCTTTGGAGAAGATGCATGGCTACTTCCATCCGCACCTGGTTCACGCAATATGGAAGACCCAACCAATGGCGGACTGTATGACCCTGCAAATCCGATAGACAGCGTTATTGCAGGTCATCAACCTGACCACATGACTGACAAATATACCGGTACCGCAGACTTCGGTGGTGTCCACATAAACAGCGGTATTATGAACAAAGCCGCTTACCTGATAGCAACTGGTGGCACTCATCGAGGCATCAGGATATGTGAAGGACTTGGACGCGACGTACTTGGTCTTATTTACTACCAGGCACTTACAACCTATCTGGTTTCAAGTTCCGATTTTAGTGATATGAAAGATGCGGTGTTGGATTCACTTGATGATCTCTACTCAACCAACCCGCATTATTCACGCTGGAGAGCAAGCATTATCAATGCTTTTGCTGCTGTGGGTATTGGCACCGCGGTTATCTGTCCGCTAATATGCTGGATAGCTCCATCCATCTGTCCGCCATCGCCACATATACTATGCCCACCTGCACCGGGTTTCGCATGCCCTCCTGCACCATATATATGCCCACCTTCACCAGGTTTTACATGTCCGCCATCGCCACATATAATATGTCCACCATCACCGGACCTGATATGCCCACCATCACCAATGATAGTATGTCCGCCTTCGCCATATACGGCATGTCCACCGTCACCTGGACTGTCATGTCTGCCAGGGCCTGATCCAATGCCTTATAATCCGGAGATCCGCATAAGACCGGATATAACGGTGAAAACAGATATACTGGAAATTATAGGAATCGGTCCTGAAACTGCGACTCTTTTCAAAGCCAGATCCATCCAGAATCTGGGAGAGTTCCTGAAGGCTACTGAGAACTCAAAGAAGATAAGTGAACTTTCAGAGGTCCTGGGAATATCGGAAGCTAAGATGAATGACTGGAGAAAGAAGACCCTTGTAATGCTTGGGGAAATTAGGTGAGCTTACTGAAAAACGAACCGGGAACTATTCCCGGACCCTTTTCTATTTTAGATAGGGATGAGCTTGTGCCATATTTCCCCTTCCGCATCAATCAGGAAGAGGATGTATGGGTGATAGAAAGCCCCTTTACCGGGCAGGAAAATGAGCTGAATGAGCCTGCTTTCTGGCTGTTGAAGCTGTGTGATGGATACAGGACACTTGATGAGGTCATCACTGAGATCTCGAAGTCCTATAAGACTGACAGGAACGACGTTGTTGACATGAGTATACCCCTGCTTGAGAAACTCACAAATGAAGGAGTTCTCTGGTGGCGCAAAGATAGGCTTAACTACTGGAAATTCCCGGCTCCTGCCGGCGTATTATGGGACCTGACAGCAAAATGCAACCTGAGATGCAAGCACTGCGTTGTTAGTGCAGGTGAAGAGGGCACAGAAGAGTTAAGTTTTGACGAGTGTTGCACACTGATAGACCAATTTGCAGATTTTGGGGTCGGACAATTGATCCTTAGTGGTGGTGAGCCGATGTTCAGGAAGGACTTTTTCGAGATTGCCGAATATGCAGCAGGAAAGAACATCATGATACAGGTTGCTACCAACGGAACGCTGATAGATGAGACAGCTGCACATAAACTTGCCAGTATAGGTGCCTGTGCACAGGTGAGCCTTGATTCCTCCGAGTCTGCCGTGCATGATGAGTTTCGCCAGCATCCCGGCTCGTGGCAGAAAACAAGGGAGGGAATCGAGCTTCTTGTGGAAGCAGGCGTTCCCGTCACACTTGCAGCCACAGTTACTACAATGAACATCGACAACATCCCTGAGCTCTACGAACTTGGAAAAAATCTTGGAGTTCAAACATTCCGCATCCTGCCTTTTGTTCCATTCGGACGAGGCAAGTATGCTGATGAACTGGAAGTCGCTCCTGCAAGAATGGGAGAACTGACGGAGTTCCTTCATTCTAAGAAAGAGGCAAACGAACTCAATATAGCTCCAATGGAATTCGAGTGCACTTTCAGCCCTCCACCAGAACAGGGGATTGATGCTGAGACAAGAATCGGATGCGATGGTGCCATTGGATACTGCACTGTCACATCAAGCGGAGAAGTCCTCCCATGCAACTACTTTTCAGGAGCAGAGACTGAGAATGTGAAAGAACACGATTTCCAGTGGATATGGGATAACTCCCGTTTCCTGAATTATTTCAGGAGCCTGAAAGCCACGGATGTAAAAGGCAGTTGTCAGGAGTGCGATTGGCTTCCCGTGTGTAGGGGAAGTTGTATTGCAGCTAATTTTGCCCATGGGGATATCTTCCAGTCCAATTGTCATTGCTGGCTGGTGAATTCCGGTGAATGACTTCGAACCATGCAGGCTTAATGCCTGTTAAATTTCAGTTTTCAGATTCAAGAGATTTGAAATAATCTTTTGTTTCTGATATCACTACTTTTCTAAGTGCTGCCAGTGCTATGAGATTTGGAATTGCCATGAGCCCGTTGAAAATATCTGCCAGTATCCATATCGCATCCAGTGTCAGGAAAGCACCGATGAAGACCAAAACTACATAGATCATCCTAAAGGGAAGTATAGCTTTTACTCCGAAAAGGAATTCCGTACACCTTTCTGCATAATAGTTCCATCCCAGGATGGTTGTGAAGGCAAAGAACATCAAACCGATACCAACTACATAACCACCGATGCCCAGAACGCTGGAATAAGCCTGATTGGTCATGTATGCACCGGCAAGTTCGCCTTTCCATGAACCTGTCATTATTAGGACTATGCCAGTCATTGTGCACACGATTATTGTGTCAAAGAATGTGCCGGTCATGGAGATGAGACCCTGTTTTGCCGGACTTTTCACTTTTGCCGCTGCTGCTGCTATTGGTGCACTACCAAGTCCTGATTCATTGGAAAATACACCTCTGGCAATGCCAAATTGCACCGCCATCATGATGGAAGCTCCCAGAAATCCACCTGTTGCTGCTGTCCTGCTAAAAGCTGACTGGATCACAAGAGAGATAACAGCAGGCAGGGAACTGATGTTCAGTGCTATTATTAAAATGGAGCTGAGCACGTAGGCGATCGCCATGAATGGAACTATGAATTCTGCAACTCTGGTGATGCTTTTCACACCTCCTATGGTAACGAGGAATACCAGTAGCGAGATCACTATGGCAGTTTGCAGGGCAGGAAATCCAAAGGTTATCTTTACTGAATCCACAATGGCATTGACCTGTGTGAAGGTTCCAATACCCATGCATCCCACGAATATCCCAAAGACGGCAAAGGCTTTTGAGAGTATACCACTATACGATTTGTCCGCAAGACCGTTTTTGATGTAGTGCATGGGACCGCCGGCTGCCTGTCCGTTCTCATCGAATGTCCGGTACTTCACAGCCAGAGTACATTCTGCATACTTTGTTGCCATTCCAAAGAATGCGGCCATCCACATCCAGAACAGTGCTCCGGGTCCGCCTACTTTTATGGCTGTGGCGACACCCACTATGTTTCCAGTACCTATGGTCGCAGCAAGTGCAAGTGTGAGTGCACCAAAACTGGATACATCCCCCTTTGAGCCTTTTTCTTCGTTATGGTGACCAAATACATATTTTAAAGCAAGTGGCAGGTGCTTTATCTGGATAAAACCAAGACTGAATGTAAAAAAGACACCGGTGCCAACGAGCAATAGCAGTAAAGGCGGACCCCAAATGAAGTCATCCACTACTTTGAGATAAGAGAGCAGTTCAGTTGAGTTCAGTGTAGACAATATGGAGTCCACAAAGCTCATTCAACCAGCCCTGTTTTTTCAAAGCAAAGCGGGATCTCCGACAGATAGTAAATACTGTTGTTCTCAAAAATAAACTGCAATGGGAAGATCATAACACCTTTTTCCACCGCTTGTATCATAGTTTTTGTGAAATCAGGATCGATCTTCCAGTTAGGAGTAAAACACCCTGCATCAGACCTGAGAACCAGAATGATGATCGCTGCATCATTTCCCTCGTCCACAGCACGTATGAGTTCCTCAAGATGACGTTTGCCACGGGTCGTTGGAGCATCCGGAAACATAGCAATGTTATTCTCCGCCAGTGTACAGCCTTTAACCTCAACCCACGTACGCTTTACATTTTCCTTTCCCTTTTCCTCCCCCTCAACTTCATTAGTCTCAAGAAGAAAGTCCAGCCTGCTGTCACCAAATTTCTGCTCAGGAATTATGTTATCAATATCTTTCAACTCATCAATAACCTGATTCTCCAGCACCCACTGAGAAATCTGCCTGTGAAATGCAGAGTTGATAAGTATCCACTCATCCCCGATCCTGCCTGCAATTACATCCCATCCGGTCTTTCTGTTAGGATTACTAGCCTTCCTCAAAAGCAGCCTGTTACCCGGATAGAGTATGTCAATGAGCCTGCCGGGATCATGTACGTGAGCTTTTTCCTGTTTTTTGATACCGCTGTCATCTATTTCCACGATTGCAAGGAAACGGTTTGGTCGCTCTATGAGGATGGCTTCTGTGTCTGTTTGGATTTGGAGGACTTCTGTGCGAGTTTGGGAAGATACTGGAATTTTTGCCGTCATGCCTGTGTTTATGATGTGTTTGTATTCAATAAAGACATTATGTAAAGAGTTGATAAGTGCAAATCAGAATCCCATAGCGTTCAGTTGAGGATATATACGACGTGTAAAAAGTGTACACTTTTTAATTTTTGATTTGAAATAATTTCCAGATACTATTTTAAAGTTTTAGGATTTATAAGAAATATGAGGCTATTCTTGGATTTTCGACAATACTGGGATTATAATGTTTCATAATACCTGTTAGTCTTGTACTAAACAATATCATTTCCCACAGAACTTCTCTAAGGAAGGGATAAATGAATGAAAATAACGGTATGCGAACTCAAAAATGAAATGGACATATTTGAAGACGAATGGCAAAAATTGGTGGACCACGTCAAATCTGAAGAGAGCGAGTTGGTGGTACTGCCTGAAATGCCATTTTATCGCTGGGTTGCTCAAACTAACCAGATTGATGCAAAAGTATGGCGAGAATCAGTTGAAATTCATGACCTTTGGATGTCACGTTTAATAGAATTGGCACCTGCAATAGTTGTGGGTTCCCGACCGGTTATCAGCAAAAGGAAGCATTTGAATGAAGCTTTTGTTTGGGATGAGGTGGCAGGATACAAGGCGGTTCATCATAAATACTATCTACCAGATGAAGAATGGTGTTGGGAAGCTTCTTGGTATGAGCGCGGAGAAAAGGATTTCACCATAATTCAGAGTGAACGAGCACGAATAGGATTTCTCATATGCACAGAGTTGTGGTTCAATTTTCATGCCCGTGAATATGCCAAACAAAATATCGAGTTACTTGTTTGTCCCCGAGCGACAGATATTAGTTCAGTCGACAAATGGATTGCAGGAGGCAGGACTGCGGCGGTGGTGTCAGGAGCCTATTGCTTATCTTCAAACTTCAGTTATGGAGATGGAGATTCTTTTAAATGGGGAGGCAACGGTTGGATTATCGAACCAGAGAATGGAACTGTTTTGGGGACAAACTCACATAAACATCCATTTTTAACTCTCGAACTTGATTTAAGCGCAACATATGCCGCTAAACTTACATATCCTCGCAATGTAATTGATTAAAAAACATTGATTTTTTAAATCAACTTTAGCGTTCTCAACAAATTGATCTCATTGATTTAATCGCTAATGAATGTGTTTATTCAAAATAAACGGTTTATCATCCTTAATATTTGTCTTCATATAATGGAACGTATCTTAGAGAATACCATTCTGACCCACAAAAAAACAAAAAAAATCGTAACTATTCAGCCTACCACAATTAGCCTATTGATACTGATTTAATCAAAACGGAGATGTTTGCTCACTAACAACCTAAGAATCAAAAAAGCAATCAATGGCAACAATCAAAATTAATGATCCTAATAAAATGTAGGTCTCAACTTTTTGTCAAGATTGCTATTGATAGTGTTTTTATCAGGCTGAATAGTTACAAAAAATCAAGCAAAAGCTTTCAGCGCTGAAACTGCAGCTTTCTTCAAAAATCCCTTGCATTCAATATCAAGAGTGCCACTATTAAGTGAAGATGACAACTGACTCGTGGGGTCATCACTGTGAAGTATTGCCTTTATAGTAGTCTCATCGGTTAAAACGGATACTGTGGGGTCGATTCCGCTGCTTGAAGAAACTTTTTGGAACTCTGTGATGACACCATCTTTTGTGACGGCTTTTATCTTCAGGTTGGTGTTATCATTCTGTGCAATATCAAGAAGGATAACATCATTTCCTGCAACCTTTTTGACCACATCGGGGACTTCATCAATGCCGTTATTGTAATACCCGACATACCTCTGCATTTCGCTGTAAAGATCGGGTTTTACAGGTTTTGCATAAGCTCCTTCGATAGATTGTGTATTTGCGGTCTGTGTTTGAGAAGCAGATGAACCGGAATCATAATTCGAGTTTGAACTTGAGCTTGAACCAGACTTGTGGGTTTGTGGTGATGTTGCAGATATTGATTTACCCTCATCTGTGTTTTTGTCTGTCAGAGAGCTTAAGATATCATGTTCATCCAATTCATCCTTTATGACATCCACAACGCCTGCCAGTGACAGGTTTGAAAGCAGTAGAGCGATCAGGATCGTTGCAGCAACTAAGAGAATCTGTTTTCCATCCCGCTTTTTAGTATCCACTCTCATAATTAAGCAGTAGTTATGTCAGGTTTAAAAGGACTATGTCCATGAAATTTGAAAGTATGTACCTGAAATAAAGAAGAACTGGATTCAAAACCTGTGAAAAAAGTGTTCATTCTGTACTACTGTTTAAATTCACTAGGTTTATGTAGTAAAAATTCTATATTGTGAGGCATAACAGACCGAATAGCAATTCAAAAACAGGACTTTCAGCAAGTTGCCAGAATTGTTATCAGGGGGAGTCTAAATGAAAACAGGAGTAAGTAAACAAATTTGTCTGCCATTAGCCATTCTTTTAGCAATCTTGTTAGCAGCCTCACCAGCAATTGCCACTGCATCGATCGATTACATGAACATTGATGTTGATATCAACAACGGATACGCAGTAACTACCGTAGAGCAAAAAATCACAAGCAACGAAGATGAATCAGCCTATGACGATTTCAGTATATTCAAATCAGAAGAGGCATTCATATCAGGTTTTACCCTGATGATCGATGGTGAGGAATACAACTCCGAGGTGCTTCCAAAAGGACAGGCTGCAGAAGAATTCGAGGAAGCCGTGTCTGAAGGAAAATCAGCAGGACTACTGACAGATGCAGGCAAGGACAGGTTCAGCTACGCATTGAACTTTGAACCTCATCAGAGTATTATCGTCAGGCTGACCTACGAGCAGGCGTTGAAAAAGACCCTTGGGGAATATGAATACACTCAGCCGCTTCGAAGTTACCACAATGTGGACAACCTATCCTTAAATGTGGACATCAATTCTGTGAACAAAATACTCAGTCTGGAAACTTCCGGATTTGACGGAGCTAATGTAGAATATATCTCATCCACCAACGGACAAGTAACATATAATTCAGACTCCATGCCTAATTCAGATCTTAATATCATTTTCACTACCAATGACCCAGAACTAAACGGAGATATGCTATTTTACGAGACAGCCGGTCAGGGTTATATGATGCACATATTCTCCCCAACTGAAGAAGACCTGGGTACAACAGCACTTAGCAAGGACATCATCTTTGTGATTGACAAATCCGGCTCCATGGAAGGAGAAAAGATGAACCAGGTCAAGAGTGTGTTTTCGGATATCATCTATGGTCTGCCATCCAACGACCGCTACAATGTGATCTTCTTTGACAGTGAAGTGCACACTTATTCGGAACAACTGATGGAGGCTAATGCAAGTTCCAGAAAAGATTCCATCGAATTCGTGGACAGCTTAAGAGCCGATGGTGGCACAAATATCAATGATGCACTGGTGACTGCACTTGGAATGTTCAGTACTAAAAGCGAGAATGTCCCGATCATTGTATTTCTCACCGATGGCGAACCAACTTCCGGTGTTACTTCCACGTATGTTATCCGTGAGAATGTCATGGAAGCTAACAAGGCAGAAGTTTCCACATTCACCATTGCTTTTGGGATCGAACGTGAGGAGTATTATGAGTACCTGAGGGTGCTGAGTTTGGAGAACAACGGCAAAGCAGAGCGTTTCACCTCCACCAATAGTGCAGAAGAAAGTATCAGCGATTTCTACGCAACCATATCCACCCCGTTAATAACAGATATAGAATTTAGTTACAACGCAAAGGTGTCGGATATTGTGAACACTGTAGAAAGCAGCCTGTTTGCAGGATCAGACGCAATTGTACTGGGTAAATACAATACAGGAACCAATACTATAAACTCAGAGATACAGGCGACCAGCCGCTCAGGAACCCAGAAATTCAACAACCAGTTCACAGTAATTTCAAAATCGGAAAATTCCTTCATTCCAAGATTATGGGCTTACGAAACTATCAACGATCTGCTTGACAGGATCAAGGTGGAAGGCGAAACAGACGAACTTGTTGCATCAGTCACCGACCTCTCACTGGAATTCGAATTTGTGACTCCATACACCTCGCTCTTTGTAGAGATACCTGAAATCGAGGAAACTGATTCTGTAAACAGTCCACCTCCCGGCGATATGTATGCAGACGAGGAAATGGTTGTGGATGATTCCGAGGGTGGAGATGAAGTAATGGAAGAAATGCCTGTGGAAGAGGAGATGATTGAAGCAGAAATAGGTGAAGACCAAGATATGCCCATTGAAGAAGCTGAAGCAGAATCACCCGGATTTGAGACATTGTATGCTGTTGTGGGAGTTGTGGGAGTGATGTTGTTGTTAAAAAGACGTGAGTGAAATTTTTGTGTTAGATGGAGAGGTTCAGGTTGAACCTCTCTAAATGATAAAGAGATATATACGACATGAAAAAAGTGTATGCTAGTTTTATTAAAACATTAATTCTAGACTAATATTATATAGTTGCCTAACACACCTTTGTATTTATTCTATATCAGTAATAATGTTTAGTATTTTAGATTCAAAAATTTATTGTATCTTAAAATATATATTATCTATGCATAGCATCTTTGCACATTATTTATGGGTTATTGTAAAGGGGGAGTAGGAATGCCAGATAATATAGGTTTTGTCGTAGTGTATCAAATGCCAGAGGATACAGAAGAATTTGATAAGCGATATCAGGAACATTTAAGTTTGTTTAATAAGTATTTTGGAAATATTGTGGATAATAGTAAAATTTTAAAGTTAGATGACGGGGTGTTTTATCAATTTAGTATAGTAGAATTCAAATCGGGTACAGACTTCGACACCGTGATGAATTCTTCTGAAATGAAAAACGTGATTGATGATGTACTAAAATTCGTTCCAGAAGATAAAGTGAAACTCTTGCCAATAACACAAACTCTCCCTTGTTAACAATAGTGAGCAAGACTTAGAGTGTATTTTTTAATATAGTTTTTAAATGAAATTCGTTAAAACAATATTCACAGCTCACTTACCAACACAGAATCCTTCAAACAGTACTCAAAGAGCTCTTTTCCCCATTTGAGTGAATCTTTGGTAGAACATAGAATATGTTTGTTGTCAAACTCACCGTTTTTCGTCTGTAAACTTGCAAGTATGTGGTGATTATCAAATGTAAAGAACGAGAACTCCATTTTTTTGGTGTAAACATAAAAATTGAAATACTCATTTTCAATGAATTTCTTAAAATCTACAGAGTGATGTAGTTTTATCTTTTCGAGTAACTCTTTTGAGACAATCATAAAAAAATCGTAACTATTCAGCCTGATAAAAACGCTATCAATAACAATCTTGACAAAAAGTTGAAACGTAAATTTCATTAGGATCATTTATTTTGATTGTTGCTATTGATTGCTTTTTTGATTGTTAGATTGTTAGTGAGCAGACATCTCTATTTCGATGAAATCAGTACCAATAGGCAAATCGTGCCAGGCTGAATAGTTACAAAAAATCTATCTTTTTTTCAATCGATCCAGAGATTATTTTATGATAATCTGGATATAGAAGTGCGGTAACCACATAGACAGACTTTGTCGGACTGGAATTGTCATTAAACTTTTCATGAACAGTATACATGTCTGCCAGGGAAGGATTAATTATCTCATGATTTCTCATCTTACTTATCCTTTTGAGCAGATGAGGCGGAATAAAGTCAACGTTGTGATTTCCCCAGTAGACAATGTCTTTATCGAAAACCTCAATTGTCCCTAATAATGGAACCATTTCGTCAACTACCAGCTTTCCGATGTTTGTCAATTCATAAGTATCATCGTAATGAAAAACGAGGTGCTGTTCTTCCAGAATTTTTGTCTGCGGAAGTAAAGCCTGTCTGGTTGTTTTTAAAGACTTAAGAAGTATCTCCATTTTCTGGGGCTCATTTTGTAACAATAGGAGCACATTCTTTCTTTTATCGGACTTAAAAACGATATCAAGTAAACTTTTTTTATGTGCACTAAATCCTGTTCAAAATGTGTGTGTTTTTAGAACTATGTGAAGCTAGAATGTTAATATTAAGTTGTTATGCATAAAGTTTTGCCTCTACTTCTCTAATTTTCCACTATTCACCGACGAGAATAGTCAAAATGGTTGACCAGCCTTAGCATTATTTTCTATATAATGCAAATTTACACAAAGTCCAATAACATTTTTAAAAAAAACAAAATATACCCCGTTTTTTATTCTGATTAAAAAAGGGCGGGTTCTCTAACTTTAATTTACATCATAGAGTAAAATGATGAGGGAGGGGGAAGTCGTTACCATGGAGGCTCCCGTAAATAAAAAAAAAGGGTGAGGGGGTTTGGGGGAGAGGGGAAAAGCTTATGGTTATTTCAAGATTGTGTTTATTGTTAAAATGAGGAATTCTACAGAGTCCAAAGTACATTTTGAGGTTCATTCAACCATCTCAACAACAATAATTAAATATTCTAACAATCAAAGAAAGAGGGTGATACATATGGATTGTTTATTCTGTAAGATCGTTGCTGGCGAGATTCCTTCGAATAAGGTTTATGAAGATGAATTTGTTTATGCTTTCCTGGATATATTTCCCAGTTCTGAAGGCCATACAATTGTTCTTCCGAAACAGCACTTTGATAGGTTCACGGACATGGAGGAGAAAGATGCAGCTTCGTTGTTCACTTCGGTGAACAAGGTTGCAAAGACCGTAGAAAGAACGCTTGGACTGGAAGGAATGAACATAGGCATCAACAACGGGGAGATTGCAGGACAAACTGTACCACATGTGCATGTTCATATAATACCCAGACGTGCAGGAGATAGCGAAGGAAACATGCATACCATTGTAGAGTTGCATCCTTCAACAGATAACATTGCAGAACTGGCTGAAACAATAAGCAGGTCATTCGATTAATATAACCGTTCTACCTATTACATTAGTATCTATCAAAGCTATCACATTTATTGCATTTATTACGATCAACTACAGGAGTATAAAATATGGCAGACGATGAACAGAAAGTACTTGATGCACTTAAAGATGCAGCAAAACCACTCAGACCTGGTGACATTGCAGAAGCAACCGGTCTTGAAAGCAAAGAGGTCAGCAAAATACTCAAGAAACTCAAGAGCACAGATGCGGTCTGTACTCCTAAAAGATGCTTCTATGCACATGCTGACTACGAAAAACCAAGTGAATAAAACCTTTTTACTCTTTTTATTCTATTTTTTACATTGATTTATTCCACTTTTATTTTTCAACCATCATCCCTGGCTTAATATGGTTATTTCAATAGCCAAGTAATGTTGAAAAAACTCTTACACCGGGAACACTTGATAAATATATCAGTACCATTGGTACATTCTACAAATCGTTTTACATTGAGATCCCAAAATTACCAAGGTCAAAAAATAAGGTGATACCCCTTAAAGAAAATACGAAGAAGATTAAGATGGAAGATATTCAGCAGGCGCTATTTCAAAGCTTATAGTAGGATTTATGAAAATGCAGGCATGAGTACGACGAAGGGCTCATTCAACACCTTCCGAAGCCACAATTTGCGTAAATTCTTCAAAATATCGGCATCTTCTTAGGTCTATCAAATGTTTTTTAGTGGAGCGACTGAGTCCATTATCCGGTGTATGTGGAATTCTGGGTCATCAGTTTTGCAACTACCTTTAGCTAGGTTGGCTCTAAGCTTTTTACACCATATTTTGTGGATACTGAATATTTATTGTACCGTAAGCCGGAGATTATGCTTCCTTACAAAGTCTTTTTAGATTAGTCGGTTGGGCTGAAACATCCAGTTTCATAGACGGACCTGAGAGAATCTTCTTCTTGTCCCAGTCGATCTCCCATCCATGTTCTTCTTCAAGCATCTTAAGAAGTTCTCCACGCTTTGCAAGAGGCAGGTCTGTTTCGGTCCTGACAAAAGTATGCCAGTCATCAGGCATTATTCCAAGATACTTCTGGCTGAGTTCAATATAATGAGTGAGTTTGATCATCCTACCCATATTATTATCACTCGGACGTATGCAGCTCTTGGCAAGCATTGGCATTAGCTCTTCAATAGTCTCCACCGTTGTCAGCAGGTATTCAGGCGCAGGCGGTATTGGCATCACTTCACCATTACGTGCATCGTATACTTTCCATTTGTCCGTATCATATGGTTTACCGATTATTGCCCTGCGGAATTTCGAGCCGTGGGGTCCGAGCACTACAGGTATTCCCAGTCTGTTACAGCCTGTTCCAATGGACAGAGCTTTCTGCGAATAGGCACCCCATGCAACCCCAACTGCACCCACACGATTCAGGATATAGTCAGCGATCTCTTCGTAGTTGCCGGTGATGTCCCTCTGTGCAAATATTGCTGCAACTTTTATCGCAACTGCCGTAATATGGGAGTTGGATACACAGGAACCCATATTGATCAAGTTGCCTTTGAGGAACTTTGCCGGATACTTCTCATAGAGGGTCTGCCCCTCTTCATCCTTGTACATTCCAACATCCATTCCCGAACATCCTGAAACCAGAACAATGTAATTCCTCTTAAGCATCTCATCTGCTATATCATACACATCCTTGGTTCCACCCGGATAGTTCGAACATCCCACTATTGCAATGATGCCAGGTGTTGTTCCAAGTACAAGGTTTACTCCCTCTTCTCGGATCTCAGGGTCACTGATCTGACCTCTTCCAACCCTTACTTTTCCGATCTCTGCCCGTATGATCTTCTGTGCCGCCTTCTCGATCACATTCAGTACAGGAATATCTTTTGGGCATGAATTGTCGCATCTGCCACACCCTATACATTTGTCACGGAGTAGCTCAAATGGTTCCAGATCTCCACCTTCTGCAGCAGTCATTGCATCGCTGATCGGCAGATTAGTCGGACACGCAAGCTCACATGCCAGGCAGTGGACACATCTTGACGTAAGTTCTTTGAACTCGTCTTCGGTTGGGAGGCCCCTTATGCCCTTTTCGTCGCGTATGGTCGCCATCTTTTGCACAAGACGTGGTGCCAGCTCTCCAAGCTTATCAAAGTCAAGCATGAGCGCACCCGGCTCCTTTCCACTGGCCAGATCATTAAGGACTTCATCTACACTGTCATCTGACCTGTCCGGAAGGCCATACATTATTTTTGCATTGGTGGTGATCACAGGAATCATGAGCTTCTGTGCCTCTCTGAGGACATCGGCACGCACACACTGCTCATCAACAACAACGACATCCGGAACACCTGAACGTATCATCTTCAGCTGTTTGGCAAGGGTACTGACTATCTTTGCTTTTGGGGCTTTCCCGCCCTCTGTCTTATAGCGGGTCATGTCAAGGGCGGTACAGCACAGTCCACCAAGTTCTATCTTATCAAGAATATCATGATCTTCCATGTAATCAATTATATTGGAAACACCCGCCATATTGTGCCCTATAACTATCAGGACAGGTTTTGTGGAATCGATAGTTCCCATCCCTATCTCTGCAAGAGGTGTTTCAGGCTCTCCCTTTGGGAATCCCAGACATGAGATCTGTGCGATATCAGATACTTCCATTCCCACATGGTCGAGCATCCCGGCGTGTAGGGCTTTTGACTCGAAATCGATAGCTTCACCTTCCTGGCCCATATGGATTGTTGCTATAAGCTGAGTTAGCTGTTCTTCTACATACACCAGCACCGCTTCAAGATCACCGATTGTTTCTGGTTTGTATCCTGTGACAGTCTGGGTGTTAGGTGCTTTGATGTTAGATAGCCCCACATCAATGGGATAATCCCTGCCGAATTTTTCAATCAAATAATGAAGAAGGTGACGTCCGTGTGCAGAGTGGGCCGCGGCTCCTACTATCGTACTAAACAGGAACTCCCGCGCGGTCTGACCTTCCAGATTGATGCCACAAGCTCCTTCTTTATTACCAGTCAGATCACATGTACCGAATGTACAGTAGCTGCATTGGTCGGAGGTCGGTGTATACACAGGTTCGTACCGATCAAGCAGTTTAAAATCCCAGGCTCTCAATGCTGCTATTCCGGGTTTTGGTGTTGGTCCACCCTCTCCTTTATCTTCAATCTCCTTTTCGATAGCTCCTACAATGTTACTAACATTGATCTGAACGTTTTCCAAGTCTTCGATGGAAATCTTACCTGAAGTTAGCTTACTCATTATTCCTTACCCCTTATTCTCCCAGTGGTTTATTGGTTAGGCCAAAAATCAGTGTTATGAAATATTAAAAACGTATCAATAGCTGTTTATGTCTAGGTCATTTGCACTACTATGAAGACCTCATATATAACCAAACAGTCATCGCATATAACATTACTGCTGTTTATAATGATTATTCATGTAGTATGCTTTTACCTATATACTACAGGACATGATTACGATATACAAGTCATAATTCATCCTCCTGCTCAATTACAATTCAACAACATTATGCCAGAGGTCGTGGATGTTGCAGTATGAAAAGGTAAAACGATGATTCACTTGATTTGATACTTACTAAAAAAGAATTTGATATATTCAGGAACATTTATGGAAGACTACTGCTCAATAATAATTCAACGTCTGCATTTGAGTCAGCCTATGAAATGCTGAACTCTTATCTAATAATCAGCCCGGAGTTCCATGATACTCATGAAAATGTAAGTTTCAAACAATTAAAAATGATGTAAAGAAAAAATGGAAATTTATTAGTAACTATTCAGCCTACCACAATTAGCCTATTGATACTGATTTAATCAAAACGGAGATGTTTGCTCACTAACAACCTAAGAATCAAAAAAGCAATCAATGGCAACAATCAAAATTAATGATCCTAATAAAATGTAGGTCTCAACTTTTTGTCAAGATTGCTATTGATAGTGTTTTTATCAGGCTGAATAGTTACATTTATTATTCCATATTTATAACTTTATGTTTAGGTTTACCCATACCTGTTATAGTAAACTTTACTCTCAATGTACCTGTCCGCAGGAGCTACTTCCTGAGCTGGATGACCAATAACAACCAGTCCCAGAGGAATTACTTTTTCTGGTAGTGCGAAAGCTTTTCTGAAACCTTCTACACGATCTTCCATTGGATAGGAACCTGTCCAGACAGCACCAAGTCCCAGTGCATGAGCAGCAAGCAAAATGTTCTGTATGGCTGCCGAACAATCCTGTACCCAGAATCCAGGAGCCTTTTCCTGACTCGTGTCCCCACATACAAGGATTGCAAGGGGAGCCCCACGGCACATAGCTGCGTAGGGACTATATTCAGGGATCTCATCGAGCAGTTTTCTGTCATCTATCACCACAAATGCCCAGGCCTGTTCGTTAATTGCTGAAGGCGCATTCATAGCGGCAGACAGCAATTTCTTTACCATTTCATCAGATACAGGTTCTTCTGTGTACTTCCTGATACTTCTACGTGTGTGAATAGCTTCTAAAACTTCCATGTTAAATCCCATTCCAATTAAAATATAACAAAAAAGGGCTTTGGTAATTAAACATCGTTATATAATATGATGGCCTCTTTTTATATATGAATTGTCCAAAGTGTAAGAGTTCCAGTCATAAGAAGAACGGTAGGATTGATGGTCGACAACGCTACAAATGCCATGATTGTGGATACAACTATTCAGTAGATATAAAATCCACCGCTAGCCCCGTATCTGTTAAGCGACAGGCTTTACAACTCTATCTGGAGGGGTTGGGATTTCGTTCAATTGGACGTTTTTTGGGCGTTAGTCATGTTTCTGTTCAAAAATGGATTCGAAAATTTGGTAGTGAATTAGAGGATCTAAAAAGTGAAAATGAGATTTCTGTTGTGGAATTGGACGAGATGCATACTTATATTGGGAATAAAAAAACTACTGCTGGATATGGATTGCTGTTGATAGATATGGGAAGAAATTCATCGATTGCTCTTTTGGCAGCAGAGGAACAAAAACAGGACAAAAACTCTGGAAAAAGTTAAAGACAAAAGAGGTTGGGGAAGTAATGACGGATTATTGGAGGGCATATGCCAAGTTAGTCCCCAGAAACATCCATACTCGATCAAAAGCAGAAACATATACTGTTGAAGGATACAACAGCATATTTAGGCATTTCCTGGCAAGACTAAGGAGAAAGTCAAAGTGTTATACTAAAAGTCTTGAAATGCTAAAAATCTCCGTTTTGCTCTTGATGAAATATAGGAATAAAGAACTAGCTATGTTTAATTAACAATGCCCAAAAAAGAATTTGATGTAAAACTACTTAAAGTTTCACTCAAAAACTTTGATTCAAGTGCTCTTTGCCAGTGGGACAATGAATATATGGATCAGCAATGTGTTCTGAAAATATTTTCAGATTGCTAATACAATTTCGGAGTGAAAAATGAAGATAATATTTCAATAGCATCAGATGAGACTATATCCCAATTTTGAAATTTCCAGAATCATAAGAATAAGTGCAAAATTTCCCATAAACAATGGAATTATCATTTTTTTGAATGGAAACCCCACTATTGCAAGTGCTATTGCAATTATATCACTTGGAAGAGGAGATAATGAGTAAAAGAATATGAGCAGCATGATTATCCTGTCATCTAACTTTTTCATGCGCTTTGTCAGGTGGGAAACGTAAACCTCAGACTTACCCTTAATGCATTTTTTACACTTTATACCCAGATAATAGAACAACATATCTCCAAAAGTAAGACCTGCACTTGCAACTAAAGAGAACCACAAAGAATTAACTCCACCAAAAGAAATCGCGATAAGTGCCGTGTAAAATGTGGTAGAGGTAAATGTGGAAACACCACCTATCAGAGACATTAGGAAGATAAAAATGTAAACATTACGAACTCCCAGTCTTTCAACGATTTCCACGGGAGGATAATAAAAAAGAAGGTAACTATTCAGCCTGATAAAAACGCTATCAATAACAATCTTGACAAAAAGTTGAAACGTAAATTTCATTAGGATCATTTATTTTGATTGTTGCTATTGATTGCTTTTTTGATTGTTAGATTGTTAGTGAGCAGACATCTCTATTTCGATGAAATCAGTACCAATAGGCAAATCGTGCCAGGCTGAATAGTTACAAAAGAAGAATCGACCATAAGACTACGAATAGGATAATTGACCCAATGATCTTAATATTTCTTTTATCATTAGAACTAGAGCATTTTCCCATTTCACAATCGTTTCTTTTTGCTGGGAACATTTTTTTACTTTTTATCGTCATTTGACCTCGTAATAAATTGAACAGCTACTGGTAAATAAATCATGTCGTTGCCGAAGTGTCCTTGAAGCCCAGGAAGTCTCAATTTGCATACCTATCATATGATCAGAAAAGATCTGAGAAAAACACAAAGTTAAAAAATAGAGAACAAATGAATACCGGAGTATTCATTCAAAGTCATAAAGTCCTGAAACATCCAGCGTAGCAAAATAATCATCCAGTGTTTCAGCCCGTCTTATCTGCACAAAACTTCCATCGGGTCTAAGGAGTATCTCTGCTGACCTCAGTTTTCCATTATAGTTAAAACCCATTGCATGACCATGAGCCCCTGCATCGTGGATCACAAGGATATCACCTCTGGTGACTTCAGGCAGCATTCTGTCAATGGCAAACTTGTCGTTGTTCTCACAGAGAGAACCTGTGACATCGTAAAGCTGTGAAGCTTCTATGTTTTCCTTTCCAAGAACGGTAATATGGTGGTAAGCACCATACAAAGCCGGACGCATGAGATTTGTCATGCATGCATCGGTACCCACGTAGTCCTTGTAGATATGTTTCATGTGACGCACACTGGTTACAAGATATCCGTATGGTCCGGTGATTACCCTTCCGCATTCCAGGAATATCTGCAGCGGATGCAAATCATTTGCCCTGATGATCTCGTCATAAGCCTTGCTGACACCTTTTGCAATAACATCATAAGGCACTGGTTCCTGTTCAGGCCTGTATGGTATCCCTATTCCACCGCCAAGGTTCACGAACTCGAATTTGATACCCAGGTCCCTTGAAAGTTCAGCTATCAGCTCGAAGAGTATTTTTGCAGTTTCAATGAAATACTCAGGGTCCAATTCGTTTGAAGCCACCATTGTATGCAGCCCAAACCTTTTGACACCTTTTTCTTTCATCATCTGGTAGCCTTCAAAAAGCTGCTCCCTTGTAAAACCGTATTTTGCTTCCTCGGGATTACCGATAATGGCATTTCCTTCCTTAAGTGGACCGGGGTTGTAACGGCAACAGACGATCTCAGGTAGTCCGGCAGTCTCTTCAAGATACTCAATGTGATTGATATCATCAAGGTTGATGATAGCTCCAAGCTCCTTTGCCTTGATGAATTCCTCTTCAGGAGTATCATTGGAACTGAACATGATATCTTCACCAACTATACCTGTATTTTCCGCAAGCATGAGCTCGGGAAGGGAACTGCAGTCAGCTCCGAAGCCCTCAGCCTTGAGCAGTTTCATGATATACGGATTTGGAAGGGCCTTTACAGCAAAGTATTCCTTGAATCCATTGACAATGCTGAATGCTTCCTTGATCTTTCTTGCATTCTCAATTATTCCCTTCTCATCATATATATGGAAAGGAGTAGGATACTTTTCAATTACCTCTGTAATCTTTTCCTTTGTGAATGGAACTTGTTTTGACACCATTGGTCTCCCTCTTTAATTGTCTGGTTCCTTAAAACTCGGTCCACAAATAAATAGTTGATTGGAAAAGTATCAAAATGGTATTACATTCCTGTCTTTTTTAGAACGCAGAATATTTATATGACTTGTTCGCATATAATAAAACAATTAGGGGTTATATGGTTTCGGACCGATTCGAAAAGGACAGTTTACGAATACCTGAGATTGTAGAAAAGAGGATATAGGAATGAATGACAAGGATCATTACGCCAGTGATGACGACTCGCATGATAAGATCACAAGTATTGATGAACTGATAGAGCACATAATGAAATTGTTCTCCGCCAGTCTCAATGAAAATAATACTAAGCCTGTGATACATGGTTTTACAATAATCAACCAGCCAGGGAAAAAACCAACAATATTTGGCTTTAAGGGTCAAACCGGGGCTGAACCTTTCGACTACGAAGATGAAGATGAGAGCGAAGGGGATTTCTACATATTCAACCAGGAACCTTTCATAGATATCTTTGAAGCAGAAAATAAAGTATTCCTGCTGGCAGACCTCGGGGTTGAAGAAGATTGTGTGGAATATCACGCTTATGAATCGCATGTGGAAATAACTGTAATTACCAGCGGTACAGGTTATTCCAGAGTCATAGACCTTCCCTGCAATGTAGATCCGGCAAGCATGGCAGTATGCTACAAGAACGGTGTACTCGAACTTGCGTTTGAAAATGCTGCTGCTACAGAATAAGCGGCATTTTTTATATTCTGGTCTTTTAATTCTTTTTTAATTCGATCCTACCATTTTGAATGCTTCTATTCTATTCCCGATTATTTTTCACTTAGCTTCGGCGTTGAACACTTCCGAAGACATACTGAAACATACCTGACAGTCAAATACTTAAACACTAATGTCAGATTAGACAGAAAATCAGGAATAATCATCATGATAAAGATTGTAAGATCAAACGAAAGACATCTAGTGGATACAGAATCATCACGAAGTTACTGGCTATTTTCCTATTCAGATTATCTGGATATGAAAAATACACATTTTGGCGACCTTAAGGTTTTTAACGATGACATTTTGCTTGCAGGAAAAACATTCAAGCCAGAATCCGTTAACAACAAGGAAATAATCACGATAGTTCTTAAAGGAGAATTGACCCATGAGGACAGCACAGGAGCAAAAGATGTCTTGAAAGCAGGTGATGTGCAGGTAATGTCTGCTGGCGAAGGCATATCTTTTTCAGGAATGAATCTCACAGACGGAGACACACGCCTTTGCAGGATGTGGATAAATCCATTAAGACAGAACATGGCACCTGCAACGAATAAAAAGAACTTTGATGTGGTCGCACGGAAGAACGAGCTCATTCATGTCGCTGGACAGGGGTACTCTGGTGCTCTCAAAATACGTGCCAATGTAACTGTATCCATTACAAAGCTGGAAAAAGGAGAAATGTTCGATCTTCTGACTGATATTGCCAGATATGTTTTTATTTATGTAATTGAAGGAAAGCTTGATGTCTGCGGGGAAAAACTTGAAACTCATGATCAGGCTCGTATCAACCAGAATGAGCCATTAGTTATCAAAGCGGAAGAAGATGCCTTTTTCATTCTTGTGGATGCAACTGGCAAGTACTGAAAAAAGGAAAATATATGGGTGATCTTGCCAAACTTCCGAATATCGGCAAAAAGCTCGAAGAACAGCTTGAACAGGTTGGAGTGAAAACTCCGGCCAAACTCAAAGAACTTGGAAGCAGGAAAGCATTTGAGAGAATAATGATAGTCGATGAGAATTCATGCAAAAACAAGCTCTACGCACTTGAAGGAGCTATTCGGGGAGTATGCAACCATCATCTGCCAGAAGATGAGAAAAAAGCCCTGAAAGAGCATTACCTTTCCTTGAAATGATCAGAGAGATAATTGAAAACATCTCCAAGCTCATCGTACTTAAGATATGCATATCCATCCAGAGGCGTTTCCATATTATTGACGATCACAAGTTTGCCCCCGGCTTTCAATGAACACAATGGAAGACTGGCCGCTGGCTGGACTACAAGTGATGAACCAATGACCACAAAAAGGTCGGCATTGGAACTTGCATCAATAGCTCTTGTAAATATATCCTGGTCAAGCATTTCCCCGAAAAATGTGATATCCGGCTTGATCAGACCCGCACATTCACTACAATATGGAACTTCATTGTTTTTTAATTGCTCACAGACTTCATCATAAGAATAATTCCTGTTGCATGCAAGACACCTGTGATTTGCAGGTGAACCATGAACTTCTAAAACATTAATGGAACCTGCTTTCTGGTGAAGCAGATCAATATTCTGAGTAATAACAGCCTGAACGTGTCCTTCTTTTTCCAGAGAAGCCAAAGTATCATGAATTATGTTTGGCTCTTTAGTATCAAGATTGTAGATAAAATCCTTTGCATGTGTGTAAAAATAAACAGGGTCATCCCGGAAATATTCAAGGTCGAATACCTTATTTGCATCATATTTTGCGTACAGACCATTACTACCCCTGAAGTCTGGAATCCCTGAAAAGGTTGAAATACCAGCTCCACTCAAAAAAACACAGTTCTTTGAGGTTTCCAGAAGTTCAGCCAATCTATGCATGATTATATTTTACACTTCAGGATTATATATCCTTTTTCTTTTAAGTGAAAAGGCGCGATGTTGCACAATTCAGAATAAAAAGATAACGGTAGAAGTTCAGTAAAATATAGAGGATTTCGATAAACTACCATCAATACCCATACAATTTAATAAAATATAAATAATAGCAAAGCAAATTTACTATTATGGATTCTTTTACTGATTTTGCCTTAAATGAAGAATATAAGCGTCTCCAATCTGTCGGAGATAAGCTTGCTGAAATTGAATATTTAGTAGATTGGAAGCCTTTTCGCCCTATTCTGGAGTCAATGTACATAAACAGAACAGCTTCAGGCGGACGGCCTGAAGCTGATGTTATTGTAATGTTCAAGATGCTTGTTCTGCAACAATGGCATGGTCTTTCTGATGCTGAGCTTGAAAAGCAGTGTATTGACAGGATATCCTTTAGGAAATTCCTGGGATTTCCTGAATATGTACCAGACAGTACAACTGTCTGGTCATTCAGGAAGAGAATTATCGACAATGGTAAAGAAAAAGCGGTGTGGGATGAAATGCAGAATCAGCTTGATGCTCTTGGTTTGAAGATTAAAAAAGGAATGATCCAGGATGCAACTTTTATTCACTCAGATCCAGGACATGCAAAAGCAGATGTACTCAGAGGAAAAGATGCGAAAACAAGAAGAAGCAAAGATGGAACCTGGACTAAGAAAAATGGTAAATCTCACTTTGGATACAAACTTCATACAATTATTGATAAGGATTATGAACTAATCAGAAGATTTGAGACAACAACTGCATCACTTCACGATTCACAGGTTGATCTGTCTGAAAAGGGTGAAGTGGTGTATAGAGATAAAGGATATTTTGGAGCAATAGCAAAAGGTTTTGCAGCAACAATGCAACGAGCTGTAAGAGGACATCCTTTAGGAATAATGGATATCCTCAGAAATGAAAGAATAAGTGTGAAAAGAGTCCCTTGCGAAAGAGTGTATGCAGTGACAAAAGAAATATTTAAAACCAGAAAGGTTCTTGTTACAACTGTAGAAAGAGTGAATGCAAAAATGTTGATGACAGCTTTTTGTTTTAATCTGCATCAATTGAGGACACTAAAAACCAAAGGAGTAATTTAGGATAGCGGGAGCTATACTAAAAATAAGGATTAATGAAGAGAAATAAACAAAATGATAAAAAATGAGAGGATATAATTGAGTTTGAATACTTTAATGATCTAAAATGAGGGAATATCGAAATCCTCTATAAAAATTGACTTTGTTGAATACAAATAATTTATAATGATTAAATGAGAACAAAATTATATGATTCCCAATTGAGTAATCTTATATACTAGAAGAAAAAGAATTTTATAAAATAATTAGAATGTCGGAGCTGCATTTGTATTTAAGTATTTGATGATTGTGATAAAATGAACAACAAAGTTCAAAAGAAAATATTGTTAGTGTCTTTTTTTATATTAATATTAATTGGCATAGTGTTGTTTCATATAAACACACTTGAATCAGAAGACAAAATTGCATGGTTCGCCTTCCTTTCACTACTGATTAGTTCTATGATAGTTCACAGCATGAAAGTAACAGGGCTAGAACGGAAGCTTGAAATTGAGATAAAAAAAAATAAAGACTCTTATGGAATACTTCTAACCAAATACGGAATTGAAAACACGTTATTGCAAATTACTTCCATGCTTACTTTTTCAGAGAAACTCGATGAGAAGATAGAAGAATCACTGTCAATGCTTGGAGAATTATGTAATGCAGACCGTGCCTACATATTTAAACAACAGCTAAACTCTGAACTAATTAGTAACACACACGAATGGTGCGCCAGCGGAGTAAAGCCTCAGAAAGATATACTTCAGGAACTTCCAATATCAATATACTCATGGTGGATGGCTAAGCTCAGCAATGGTGAAGCGATCCACATCAGGGACTTGAATGAACTTCCTCCTGAAGCAAAAGCTGAAAAAGCACTTCTCGAAGAACAGGACATTAAATCACTTATTGTTTTACCTTTCAAAATAGAAGGTGAACTTGCAGGTTTTATTGGTTTTGATAATGTAAAAGAAACCGGAGAATGGGACGAAAAAGATATTGAAACCCTTAAAACTTTCACAAATATACTGGGAATGGCCTTCCGAAAAAGAGCCATATCCAAAGATCTTGATATGGAAAGAAAACAATTGCTTTCGGTTTTTGATAGTATCGAAAATCCAATCTATGTTTCTGACCCATACACTCACGAAATACTTTATGTCAATAAATACCTGAATGAAATATTGGATAAGAATCCTATTGGAAAGAAATGCTATAAAGAACTCCAGAGACTTGAAGAGCCATGTAATTTCTGCACAAACCCGATAATACTCGAAAATAAGAACAAGTCACATCAATGGGAATATTATAACCCCATTACGTGCAGAGATTACATAATTTCTGACAGAATCATTAAATGGCCGGATGGACGTGATGTCCGCTTGGAATTAACTCACGACATCACAAAAATAAAGGATGCTGAAAGAGCTCTAAAAGAAAATGAAGATAATTTTAAGAAAATAATTGATAATTCTCCTTTGCCAATAGCTATAATGGATTCAAATGAATATTTTGAATACGCAAATAAAAGACTGACAGAAATACTGGGATACACAATAGAAGACATACCTACCATGAATAAGTGGTGGGAAACTGTTTATCCAGATAGTGAATACCGGAAAACTGTTCGTAATAATTGGGAGATGATTTCCAAAAAGCAGGAAACAGGCATGAGTGGCGAATGGATTGTATCTTGCAAAGATGGAACAGAAAGACAGATTGCATTCTATTTTACAAAAACAAATAATAATGCTATTTTTATCCTCAATGACCTGACCAACTTGAAAAGAACTGAAGAAGCCTTATTGCTCGACGAATCGTGCCTTGAAACTTTACATGAACTAAGCCTGATGAACATCTCCTCGATTGACGAGATAAAATCTTTTGCACTTGAGGAAGGAATTAAACTAACACAAAGCAAGATGGGTATGGTTGTACTTTTTGATGGAGAGAATGAAAAATATACTACAGATACATACCCTGAAGATATATTGTTCCTGAATAATATCAACAAGGAAATATTCGTTTCTTTACTTGAAAGTACGGGTTTCTTGCCAATGTTGCTTGAAGTGAAAAAACCAGTGATACTAAACCGGTCCTCACATGACATTAATTCACCGGAATTTACATTATGCAGAAAGCTTTCAATTGAGTCTTACCTTACCGTGCCAATACTTAATGAAAATGAAGTTGTGGGATT
Source organism: Methanolobus sp. ZRKC5 (assembly GCF_038446525.1). Taxonomy (GTDB): domain Archaea; phylum Halobacteriota; class Methanosarcinia; order Methanosarcinales; family Methanosarcinaceae; genus Methanolobus. The sequence continues at coordinate 3,004,823 of NZ_CP151792.1, read as the reverse complement.
TGCAGCTGTTGCAAACAAGGAAGGAGAATACACCGCTTCAGATCTCAGGCAGTTTGTCCTTATTACTCAGATGATGGGCAGAATGATATTACTCAAAAGATCAGAAGATGAACTTAAAACATACAATCAGAAGCTAAGGGATATAAATTCTAAACTTAGCAAGGCAAATGATGAACTACATTCCCTCGATGAACTAAAGAGCAATTTCCTTTCGACTATAAGCCATGAACTTAAGACACCACTCATTTCCATAATGGGATTCAGTGAGCTGGTTGGAGATGAAAGCCTGGGTTCACTTAATAAAGAACAAAAGAAAGCAATGAATGTAGTTAGCAGTAATTCCGGACAATTGAAACGTTTGATAGAATCATTACTTTTCATGAGTGCACTGGAGCCTAAAAATTATATTTACGATTTCAGTAATATTTCTATTAAACCAATTATAGAGAAGGCCCTGTCAGTTATTTCTGTAGAAAATACGGATAAGAACCTCATTATAGAGAACAAGTTACCTGATGAACTGTATCTCGTAAATGGTGATTCGAACTACCTTAGCGAATTGTTCATCCACCTGATAGATAATGCTTTCAAATTCACACCATCTGAAGGAAGAATATCCATTTATGGCTCAAAGAAGAAAAGCGACATCCACATTGTTATAGAAGACACCGGAATAGGAATACCACAAACCAAGGTAATGAAAACCTTTGATAGTTTTTATCAGCTTGATGGCTCCCTGTCCCGTAGATATGGTGGAGCAGGTATTGGATTGAACATATGTAAAAGAATAGTCGAGGATCATGGTGGAAAACTGTGGATAGAGAGTATGGAAAACGTGGGAACAAAAGTGCACATCACACTTCCCGTAGTAAAAAGTGCACTATCGCCTAGTCTTTCAGAATCATCATAGGATTTCCTATGCCCACAACTATTACCCTTGTCTCCAGAGGAGGATGGGACCAGTTTTCGGGTGAGACAGTCTTTTTAGAAACAGTGATCTTTGTATCTTCTTTTAGTATACCACACCGCATCTCATAATCCAGCACAAGTTCGGTTCCAAGCTTCGTTGCGAATTCCACTGCATCAGCATATCTCTGGAAACGTTCCCTGCCAACCGGAGAGAAAAGCAGGAAATCCTCATCCGGATTCTCAATGGAAGCCGGCATAATCGAAATTTCGATTCTCTTCACGCCTTTACCTGCAAGAGCACCAACTGCATTTCCAACATCTGCAAACTCAGGAACCGCCACATCTGCTTCGATAAGGGATCTGAGTTCACTGTCGTATGCCTGTGCAGGACCCCCCAGCAATACCACTGGCAACTCTACCTTGAATTTTGCAGGATATTCATGACTCAGCAGGTCTGCTATCACTTCATCCGGATGGTGTGGCAGTATATAGGACATAAGATCAGCTGCTATGTTCTTCGCTATGAGTTCCCTTACATAGGCACAGAAATCATATTTACCCTTCTGAACATATCTTGAGAGATTAAGTGCTCCGATCTCCGCAGCATTCACACCCCATTTTGTGTATACACCAAGAACATGCAGTGCATCAGTCGGAGTGAAACCAATTCCCTGTATAAGACGCTTTTTTACAAGTGAGTCGAGCACTTTTGTGGATGTGTTCCTGTTCAGTACATCTGACATCTCAAGTGCTGAAACAGGCTCTGATCTCATAAGATCAAGCACTGCTCTTTCATCATTATCAATATCCAAAGCTTCGTAACCAGTCCTGACAAAGAATTTGGTCGGCTGGAAATTCTCATCCATGATACCTCTTGAAATAATCCTGCTCCTTTTAAGTTTGCTAATAAGATCAGGATATGTCTTTGATGCAACACAAAGTGGAATCACTCTTCTGGGACCTATTCTTACCCGTCCGTCCGTAACCCAGATATGACTGTCTCCTCCGGTTGCAGATGTTTCCATCTTCATAGCTCTTACACGGGTCTTCCAGCCACCAACAACAGCTCCCGATGTACTTATTTCAGGTACACCATTATACAGCATGGAAACATCGGTACTGGTTCCTCCGATATCAATTACCGCACATGTGTCCATCTTTGAGAGATAAGAAGCACCTAAAAGACTTGCAGCAGGTCCGGAAAAAATAGTCTCAATCGGTCGTTCAAGAGCATCTTCGATATTATAGACAGAACCGTCACACTTGAGCATCAGAAGGCGGGCATCGATACCTCTTGCACGGATATCCCTGATAACCGAGTTAACGAACTGGTATGTGATAGGTATCAACTGTGCATTCAGTACAGCAGTCACAGCTCGCTCATAAGCACCCAGTTCCTGAGAGAGTTCATACCCACAGACAACCGGCATTCCGGTCATTTTCGTGATGAGTTCTTTAACTTTAATCTCATGATCAGGATTACGAACACCGAAATAAGCTGAAACAGCATATGCTGAAACCTTTGTCTTTGTACTGAGAATAAATTCCTCTATTGAAGAAAGATCGAGTTCACAGACTTCATCGCCTCTGGTATCATGTCCCCCGGAAGCACATAGAATATACTGCGATGGAAATTCTGTTTGTGCCGGTTCCTCTCCTACAATTATAAGACCAACAGCCTTTCCCGTACCTTCAAGAAGGGAATTGGTTGAAAGAGTGGTCGAAACGGACACCAGATTCACATCCTTCAGAAGTTCCTGGTCAAGTGAATCAAGAACGTTCTTTATACCTTTCTGCAGATCAGGATACGTTGTAAAAGCCTTTTTTGAATCCACAATAGTCCCGTCTGAGCCTCTAAGAAGTACTGCATCTGTATATGTTCCACCGGCATCGATACCAAGACCAAAGTGCATTTCCTATCACCTTTTTTATAATAAACTGAACTGCCTTTTCTACAATGGTTGCGAGATATTTAAGTATAATCGTTTCAATAAATTTTAAAATACCTTGTCATTGACAGGAAGAAGGACAAAAAATGAGAGTCGAACATATCGAGAAAGTTCTTCCATGCATAGCAGATTCATGGAAATTGAGAATCATCGCACATCTTGATGAAAAACCGGACCTTCCTTTGATAGCAAAATATCTTGATGGAAAATATTCAGAGAATCTTGGACTGGTAGTGGTAAAGATCGGACTCAGAGAAATGAATTTTTTCCAAAATGGACAGGTCACGGTGAGAATGGTTGATTCTGAACAGGAAGCTATTGATTTTGTTAATAGGAATCTGGCAATGGCTTATCACAAAGCAATAATCTCAGGGGACTTCTAGACAAATTTCATTCCAAATAACATGTCGAACAAATTAAGTTAGAACCTACTCTTCCATTCTTTTTTGTTTTTCTCCCTGCACAGTTATATAAAGAAGTAAGGTAACTATTCAGCCTAACTGTTTTAATGATGCAAAAAACAATATACTATGGCTTCATTCTATGTGTTAAAAAATATTCAGTAAAATATCATAAAAAACGTCTATCAATCTGAGGGGATTTGTATAGACCGCGAAGAAATACTTGCAGTTTATGAAGCTGGTCCAGAAGCAGTAGTAGAACTTGTAACTCGATTACTTGGGATAATTGAACATCAATCTCTCCAAATTGCACAACTTGAAGAGCGTGTCAGGCATTTGGAAGAAATGCTTGAAAAGAATAGTCGCAACAGTAGCAAACCACCTTCTACTGATTCTTATGCACGGAATAAACCAACCCTTAAAAGTCAAAGAAAAAAGACCAATAAGCATGTAGGTGGTCAAAACGGTCATCCTGGTACTACATTAAGAATAAATGATGATCCGGATGAAGTTATTGTTCATCCTGTTAATCAATGCGTCAATTGTGGGAGATCGTTAGCTTCTGTTCCCTCTGACTATGAAAGAAGACAGGTCTTTGACATTCCTCCTATAACTATCAATTGCATTGAACATCGTTGCGAGATTAAAACATGTCCCAAATGTTCTCATGTAAACAAAGCTCTTTTTCCAGATGGTGTAACTCAGCCGACTCAATACGGTCATCGAGTTAAGTCATTTGCAGTTTATTTGCACACTTACCAATTACTTCCTTATCAGCGTGTTACCAAGTTGTTCTCTGATATTTTGGGATGCAAGATAAGTCCTGCTACTTTGGTGAACACGGAACGTAGTTGTTTTGAGAAGCTTGGAGCTTTTGAAAATACAGTGAAACATCTCCTGAAAGAATCTCCTGTCATCAATCTGGATGAAACAGGAATGAGAATAAATGCAGTTCGTAATTGGCTTCATGTGGCAGGTACAGACAAACTGACCTATTATTTTGCACATCGCAAAAGGGGCTCAGAAGCAATGGATGCTATGGGCATATTACCAGGTTACACTGGTGTTGCAACACATGATTTTTGGAAACCGTACAACAAATATGAATGTCAACATTCATTATGTAATGCACATTTATTACGAGAGTTAACTGGAGCTTCCGAAAACAGTGATCAACAGTGGCCAAAGATAATGAGTGATCTCTTGATATGCATTAAACATCATGTTGATAATGATCTTTTAGATACTGAGCTAATTCAAAGGTTCAGTGAGGATTATGATCACATAACTTGTTTAGGAGTGAATGAAAATCCTCCTGATCCGGAATCAAATGTGCGGTCTAAAAAACGAGGACGTAAGAAGCAGACCACGGTAAAGAATTTGCTGGATAGGTTTATTGGCCATAAAGAGGATATCTTGCGATTTATGTACGACCAAAACGTTCCGTTTGATAACAATCAGGCTGAAAGAGATATCAGAATGACGAAAGTACAGCAGAAGATATCAGGTACTTTCCGCAGTAAACAGGGTGCAAAAAATTTCTGCCGTATAAGAGGATACGTGTCTACTGTTAATAAGAATTCTGAATCTGTTATCGATGCAATTAGTGCAATATTTTATGGCAATTCATTTGTTCCAAAGTTGCAGAATTGATCGTGGATGAAGAAATCAGCTTGGTGGAAGTGAGCTAGGCTGAATAGTTACGAAGTAAGAACAAATTTTATCAGTATAAGCAGGGGGATCAACGGCATGATAGCTAAATGTTCTTTATTAAGAGAAGCCTGCTGGATAGCCATTACAAGGGCGATTACGGATAATCTTGACTTGCAGAAAAGTATCGAAGAAATAATCAATGCCATCGTGGAGTGAAGAAACATCTTGTCAAAGGATATAGCAGAACAGACCGATCCCACAGAAGAAGAGCTGCTTGAACTTATAGAATCCAGGTTCTTTGAAAGAAATTATCACAATAATTTTCTCAGTTTTCTGAAAAAAAGCAGCTCATCATATCATGGTGAACTTCTTAGAACTGTCCACATGCTGCTTGATAAAGACCGGATGCTTGCAGAAGTTTTCTTTGAGAACCTTCCCGATGCATCAGAGAATACAGGACCCGAAGGGATCAGGAAATGGGCTGGTACCGGAATAAAAATATTTGATCAGGATAAGGATCTGGCAATTGATTATTTTACCTATTCAGCTCCACTCTTAAAGAATCTGGATGTCAGTGAACTGAAAGAGTGGGCCCTGAACGGAATCTGTGTCTTTGAAGAGAATCCACTTCTTGGAAGACCCTATTTTTCCATGAGATCTAAGGACTCAAAGGAATTCATTGAAGGACTTATCGGGTCTGCAGCACTCAGTGAGATCGTAAACGTCCTCAGGTACTATGCCCTTGGATTGTCAGGTGTCAATTTCAACATCCTTTCCCGAAGGATGTTGCAGATGGGGGAAGAAAACGATTTTATAAATCCTGTGATTGCAGGCAAGACAATTTACCTCGCACCCAGTATCAGGAAATATGGAGATTTTGAAAATAACTTCAAGATATACAAGCTGAGCATAATACATGAGGTCGGTCATGTACAGTTCAGTTCTCATAAGATAGAACTAGAAGAAGCAGCGGAACTGATGGCAGATATCAGACGGAGATACACGACCATAAAGAAAAGAACTTCTCTGTCAGGAATGCAACCCGAGGGTATCATTGATATCGCTGATGTCATAGCTCTGTTTCCCAACAAAGCACTGGCAGGAACAATACTCGGTATTCTTGAAGATGCCAGGGTCGAGTACAGGATAATGGAACTCTACAAGGGTGTTCGCTCGGACCTTGAGAGGATAAGACACCAGATGCTTCTAACAAGGTCTGCCCTAAAAGGTAAACTTGAGGAGTTCATGGAATCACTACTGTGGATCTCGACAGGACATGAACCTGTTCACAATATCAGAAATGGAACAAGGGATCTTCTGGACCAGGCAAAGACTCTTCTGAAGGACAGGATATTCCAGAAAGAGTCATCTATCCTTGATTCCCTTGATACGACCTTCAGGATATATACCATGCTTGATGACAAACTGGGTCCATTGAGCCAAATGGAATATGAAGTACTAAAGAATCTTGATTACCGTGGAGTGAGTATCGAAGTGTATGGAAGGAAGGAGCCTCTTTCTTCCAGACCACATGAGAATGTTATCAGGAATTTCATTCCCGAAACTGAAGTGGAACTGGTAGCAGAGGAGGAAAGTCCGAAAGAAGAAGAGATCAAGCACCAGTCCACCTATGCTACAAACAAGAACTGGAAGATACTTGGCAGTTACAGGTATGAAGAATGGGATTCCATGATCAATGACTACAAAGCGAACTGGTGTACTGTCAATGAGGTTGAGCCTTTTGGCATGTCCAGTGATTACTACAAGGATGCGTCAAAACAGTACAGGAACGAGATAGCCCAGATCAAACAAGTATTCAACCGGATGAGACCGGAAACATTCCGCAGGATGAAAGAACAGACCGATGGAACTGAGATTGATATCGATGCCTTCATGGATGCCCTAATACAGAAGAGATGTGGGATAAATCCTGATGACGGGCTCTACCTCAGATGGGATAAGCATGAAAGGGATGTTGCAACTCTTTTCCTTATAGATATCAGCTATTCCACACATAAAATGGTGAACTATGAAGAAAAGAGCATATTAGATGTTGAAAAAGACTCGCTTATTATCATGATACAGGCCCTTGAAAGCATAGGTGACAAGTATGCGATCTACGCATTCTCCGGTCAGACAAGGGATGATGTTGAGTACTTTGTCATAAAAGAGTTCGATGAGGAACTATCAGAAAAAGTTGCACGCAGGATCAGTCTGCTGGAACCGGTATCCAACACAAGACTTGGACCTGCCATCCGCCATTCCATCAGGAAACTTGAGAAGGTAGATGCAAAAACAAAGATCATGATTTTGTTGTCTGATGGTGAACCCTTCGATACCTCCCGGGGAGAAAACGCATACAAAGAAAGCGTTGCTGAAGAAGATACAAGGATAGCGATTGGAGAAGGCAATGCCATGGGAATAAATTTCTTCTGCATAACCGTGGATTCGAATCCAGGCAAATATCTTGACAATATTTTCTCAGGTGCAGGATACACAATAATAGACGATGCCAGCTCGCTTCCAGAAACTCTTCCGGTGCTGTATAAGAGAATAACTACCTGATTCTACAGTACTGTTTTAGTAGTATTTATTCAAATATCACCAATTGTTACAATAATATTTAAAAAATATTTTTGGATTGGATCATTATATGGACTGTTGAAAATGGCAAAGAATATACTCATATCATGCGTCAGCAAAAAGCTGGAACATAGGCAAGGCCTGAAGATTTGTGTGTAAACACCTTTTCAAATACAATCTGTAGTATGCCGTGTCCATGAATGCAGACCAGATATTCATTTAGTCTGCCAGGCATTGCCTGTTGAATCTTGAAGATGAGATAGGGTCTTATAATCATAACTTGAACAACATGGGTACGGGTGAAATCAAAAACTGGGCAAAAGTGTTTTATCTCAATTGAAAAAGACTACTGCAATCAAGAATGATGATTTTGTGCTTCTTACAGGTGACAAATACAGGAAATACCAGTTGCCTCAAATATCAAAGTATGAGATTCCCTTAGAAGGGATGAGAATAAGCGAACAGTTACAATATCTAAAAGAACATGTCAACAATAAACGATGAATGTGGCAGGCTACACCAGTTATTTGGTGAGCTTGAAAGAATTAGTTACCCCTTTGATATAAACAGGATTCCGAATAACGGGATTTATATACTGTTTGAAAAAGGTGAGCTTGGACATAATACAGACAGGATAGTTCGTGTAGGCACACATAACGGTGATGATAGACTAAGAATAAGGCTCAGACAGCATTTTATTAAAGAGAATAAAGATGATAGTATATTTCAGGGGCATATCGGTAGAGCACTCTTGAATAAGGATAATGATCCATTTCTTGAACAATGGTACATCAAGCTCAAAACAAAAAAGGATAAGGCTAAACATTCTGACCGCATCGATTTCGCTAAACTAGCCAGTACCGAAAAAAAAGTTGCCCAATATATCCGGGATAACTTCTCCTTTGTGGTATTTGAAGTTACAGATAAAGACAAACGAATGGAGTTAGAGTCAAAGTTAATCTCTACGCTCTCACTCTGTACTGAATGCAAACCCTCTGTGAACTGGTTAGGCAATCATTCTCCCAAGGAAAAAATAAAACTGAGTGGACTTTGGAATGAACAAAAATTGAACAAGGATCCTCTTTCTGAAACTGATTTTGAGGAATTGCGAATGATTGTGAGGAATTGCGAATGATTGTGAGAAATTTTAAATAAAAGGTAACTATTCAGCCTGGCACGATTTGCCTATTGGTACTGATTTCATCGAAATAGAGATGTCTGCTCACTAACAATCTAACAATCAAAAAAGCAATCAATAGCAACAATCAAAATAAATGATTCTAATGAAATTTACGTTTCAACTTTTTGTCAAGATTGTTATTGATAGCGTTTTTATCAGGCTGAATAGTTACCAATAAAAGACATAAAACAATTGGCTGATTCTAAGTGACTGATGTTCGGTGTGTTCGTGCTGAATATGGCGTATATGCACAGCACTCTGAATTGTACATGCGGGATGAATATTGTTTATATTTTCCCGTATGTGCATGAAATTGGACTGATACCGGCAAGGGGTATTTCGCATAGTATAACCAAGAGAATGAATAGGAAATTTATTGACATGGCAATGCCATTGAAGAATAAAATTTCCGGCTTTGTGCAAATCATCAATATTCAGACAAGATGCAATATGGCCTTTGCTAATCCAATTATCATCGACTGAATTTGCCAGACAATAGACATTTCAGGCCTTTCCCATGTTTCACCCTGAATCTTTTTCTCAGCTACGAAATCAGTAAAAGATACTTTCGCTTAAATCTCTGATCCTTCACACCAGCTTTCGCAACTCAAATTCGGGTTAAAAGTAGTCGGGTAGAAATACTCCCACTACCCGATTAGCCACGACATATGCTCCTTATCATTTATCCCCATATTTTTTTTTACAGTTGAGAAAGGAATTATTATCATCTACCGCTTTTTTCCATCTACTACAAATTTTCCTTGTAAGATAGGGCGCCGTAGATGAAGTATCACAATTAGGCACACTATTTTCAATTGTCTTCATCTGTGAAAATGCATCATCTATTTTCTTGCGAAGTTCACTTAATTTAGTCAAGATAATCCTGTCATCGCACCATGAGTCTCTTATTATTTTTAGTAATTCTCTAGTGGCGTTTCTATTTTTCAAATGCCGGACCCAATATTTGTCCAGTTCAGGTTTAGCTAACACTTTTGCAAGCTTTATACACTCCAAATCGGCTTTATGCTTAGTCATGCCGAATTCTTCAGGGTATACAATTTTTCGTGCCCAATCTTTATCAATTTTGTTCAGTTTTGTTATCTGCTTATTTGAAAGTGTATAACTCCCTATCTTAGTAATCTTAACTGTTGCATCTTTTTCAATCCTTAACTTCAAGTCTATCAACAAATTTTTTTCAAAAATGCCTGCTGCAAAAAACGCATTTTGGTCCATCCACCACATATCAGCATTGCGTTTATTCATCCGATATAGTATGCAATAATACCACAGTTCACCCTTGAAGTTCACCGGGAGAGTAGCAATATCAATTGCTTTTCGCGCTCTATCTGCCGCCTTCTTCTCTGTAATTCTTGTAGGGACTATACATTTCTTTGGTTTTGGAGGGACATCCCCCTCTATTACTTCATCTCCAAAAGCATATCGTTTCACAAGACTTTTCGGTCGTTGCTTGGGACTTTTGTACAAGCTCCAGATATCGATCATTGAAAACGGGGAAACCCCTTCTGCAATTCCTGCAAGATTTTCGCTAAGCCAGGTAACTCCTCTGAGAATGGGGAGGAACTTCATTTGCTTTCTCGTTGCCTCCCCAATCCGCCGATCCATATCATTGTGCATGACGATTAATGTATCCGCAATCGGCCCTATATCCTTTTTCGTTTTTTCTTTCGCCGTTAGATACTTCAGAAAAATATTATTGAGTCCTTCTGCTTCTTCTATTAGTTTTGTATTCGTCCATTTGGCGATTTCAGCAGACTTCGGAAGGATGAACTTGGACTGCGACTTTGTTTTTACAAAGGTCGACCAATAATCAACCATGAAAAATGGGTAGATATCATTGACATGCCCGCCTTTACCCTCCCATTTAATATGCTCAAGGACCGGTTGAGTCGTTTTTTGGTGTTCTGCAGCCTTTTGAATACGATACGCAAGCTCTTGTCGCATTAATATCAAGGTTTCTGCAATAGCTTCTTTTTCCTGTGGACCAATTTCTTCTTTTGATTCAAAAAGACGAGTGTTCAGCAGCTTAGCTTCGTCCAAAAGTTGGCTATTGGACATTGTTCTTACGCTGGCTTGCATCCCTTGCCGCAGGGAGGCTGCATAACTGTCAAGTCGCTGTACCGACTCCCTTTTCATACCCCGATAACGAAATACTGTATGAGGACGTACATTTAATCGTGAATTCGGAGTCGTACTCGTGGTTGCAGTACCACGAGAACTCAACTGTGAATAGTTTGGAGGATTTGCCATGGAAAACCATCCATATTCAACTTAGGACTCCGTCGAGACACTAACGTCTGTATCCTTTTCAATAACAATCTTCTTCTCCACGTCCGGGTCATCAAATTCACCTTTAACTACCCTGGCTGCCAGACGAATATTCTCCAGTTCTTCGTGACGCACTTCAGATTGTGCCTTTTTAACATCAACGACCCGATGGATAAGCTTGAAATCCTCGAGAATTGGATGCTTGCCTGGTAACGCCTCGATATATAGGGAATCTGTCGGTGCGATAACGATTTCTTTGTCACGATGGGGGTCCATGAGGCGCTTAATTAGCAAATCCCTATATTTGTTCCTTACGTCCTCTGTAAAAGCACCTGGATTTATCTCAAAATAACATCGAATTAATTGTTTTAATTCATCTATAGTGTAATTGCCTGCTTCATCTGGATCCCATAGCTGTGCTGTTTCTTGCAGGTCCATATAGTCCTGCATCATATAGAGGGTCACGGGATTATTTCGTTTAAGTGGAAAGATCATGTAATTTCCTTTGTAACCAAGCAAGTTGTCAAGGTCTGCGACTTCTATTAAGCTCTTATAATTAACGTCAATTTGTGCAGGAATACTTAAATCGATTATGAATTGCTTTTTTTTACCGCCCACCCAAACATCTATTTCACTAGGTGCGGATTTAATTCCAGGAGTATACTTAATGTCTGGGACTTTAAGTTGGTAGAGTCTAAAAAAGCGCTGGTCTGGTGGTTCCTGGTCCCAAATAGCCTGTATATAATAAAGGATATTATCTTTCACATGCACTCGAAGTCTCAGAATCTCAGTTCTGCGATTAAATTGTTCTTCAAGAGCTTGAGAGTATTTACTGGTCGCAGACTCCAGTGCCGTTACTTCGTGTTGAAGGCGTGTGCGCATCTCTTTTTCTTTCCGCTCGGCACGTTGGAATGTTTCCTTGGCTGCTTCTGCCCGGGCCTAGATCGTTTCTGACGTATCTGATGCTCCGCCAAATAAAAAGGTATTAACATCGGACAAGAACCCTTCATTCTTGCTGGTTAAACTCTGAGCATATTTGTCCATGGCTATATCAAGAGCCTCTTGGGTTTTCTCAAGGGCTTTGGAGGTCATAGTTACTTGTTGTGTTACCTTATCAACAATTTTCAGCTGTATATCTAGATTATTTTGAAGTACATCCACTGACAGCTCATCCCCAACAAACTTATCAGATAAGTAATCTAAACCGGTAACAAAAGAATCATCGAGGATTACTCGTCTTAAAATCCAATCATGGGCCAGCAGCCAATCTTCATCAATTTCATCTGGACGAGGTACTTCATTGGCTACTAATACCACCGGAGTCAGTTTATGGATTTTTTCGCTCACTTCATAACGACGCTGAAGTTCATAAAATAAGTACGTAACCGAAATTTCGTCATTTGGGTTACTGATTTCGCCTGATGTTGCCTCTTCATATTCTTCACTAGTAGTCGTATTTATCTCCAGCTTATATTCATTTTTGTATTCTTGTGCTGCCTTTAATACGGCTTCGCGAAATTCCTTTTTTGTTTGAGAGGAGTGTTTGGCAGCATCAATTGTCATACTGTGGTTTCCTTTTGCGTTCCAAACAGCAAAATTAACCCCTCCTTCAGCCGTATGATTGAAATTTGTTTTGTTCGTGGCACGGCGAATAATCTCGGCATGTGAACGATAGGTATCAGAAGAATCCATTTTTTTGATTTGTAGTGCATTCTCTATTTCTTTGATGGCCCTACTCTTTTTTACGACTTTTTTCTTTGTATATCGGCGTACTTCCTTTGGAGCCATTGGTATAGTAGATACAAGTTCACCGACTTGATAATTCAGCGGGTTCCACTTTTGCCTATAGTTAACAAGGATACCAAAGTTGATGGCGTTTTTTGCAAAAACATCGAATGAGTATTTTCCCTTCAAACGTTCTTCCAGATCTTCAAATAGATTTTCAATTCTGCTTTTTTTATTAAGGGCAGTAACAAGTATTTTACGAGCATCTGTTTGTTCCTGAAATACCACCTTTTCGGCGGCACCTGGAGCATAACCAGATGTAGAGGAACTTGCCTTCAAACTAAGCATTAGACCATATATTGCATCTTGTGTTGGCTCGTCCAAACAACTCCATTGAAAAGCCGTTATTTCCGGCAAAAGATAGGTTTTTACTTCTTTAAATCTTGGATCATCACCAGCGATTTTTTCTTTGGTGTGACGCAAGTAGTCCTTAAACTGTTTAAGCTCCTCAACTGAGGTGACCGTGTCTTTCGGTATTTTTATACCTTTATACTCTTTTTCTTTGAGAGCTTCCTCATAAAGCTCTTTTCCTTTTTTAGCCAACTCTTGATCGAACAATTCAGTCCATATATGACGGAAAGCAATCTGAAGATCATAAAAATCATGATAAGCAGCCACATCTGCCGGACCACCGCTTATGTTGAATCCTTTCGTATCCAGCTCAATATCCTTTTGACTTGCGCGATCCGAAATTCCAAATTTCAACTTAGCCTCCGGGGAAGTGGTATGCTTCATTTGCAAGGCAACTTGGTCTTTCACCAAAGAATCTACTGTTAATTCACTTCCTTCACTGTCAGTATTTTGCTCAAAGATATCCGATTGAGTTGTATCTGTGGATTCAACAGGTTCAGAAAAGATCATATCTTCAAGGACCTGTTCAGCAACTTTGCTTACTTTACAATTGGTAAGCAAATCTGTTCTGGCAAACAATTCAGTCTGCAATGTTCGTTTTTCAATATAGGCCATCAGTTTGTCTGGTTGGACATTCCCGGTAGACCCGTCATCAACTTTTTGAATTCCAAGTTCACTCAAATCCTTATCTGATAGGCTTAGAGTAATACCTTTTTTCCATTTCACTTCCGCCGTTTGGGCGAGGTCGGCTTTGATAATCGTTTCCTGAGCTGTCTGTTGGTTATCGTCCGAGGAAATGTAAGTCGTATCTTTACGCAATTCCTCCGATACTTTTGATGGAATGAAATTTTTAAAGGCAACTTCTGCTTTTTCTTCATACACCCTGGACTTAGCCACATGCATTGAAATACGTTCATTTATTTTGGTTTGAATTGAATCACTGATTGATAGGTTCTTATCGATTGATGATAATATTGTTTCTTCATCTATTCCTGTTTTACCTACCCGGCTTTCATAGTGATTTTCGAGCTGCTCAACGCGTTTGTTAATTTCGGTTTCAATTAAATCAACTACATTAAAAGCTTCATCTCTGGAAACACTGGTCTCCTTTTCTCCCGTGCCTTGGAACCTTTCATCTGTCATAAATTAATTTCCCCATAAAATAAATTTATTACATGAAAAATTAACACAGTTAACAATCATTAAAAAGAGTTGTCATAGCCCACCCCATTAATTATAATAAACTGTGCATGTATAATTAACCCCATATTAGTTTGGATGTTAAAGTATATAGCAACATCCACACCACAGTATATATTTATTATTTATGAATGTGAAACTATAATTTGTCATTTAAATTGGCTTACTGTTAAACTCGCTATTTCAGTTGCTCCCATTCCGACTCTGTAGAAATCCTCGGTATTCAGGCGAGAATGAAAGCTAATGATCATTGAAAATATACTATCCGATATTAAAGATATTTTTCAATTTTTCCTGATTGATTATATTCTGATTGAAAGATGATGGATTCTCTAAGTGTAATTTTGTATTACATGGAATAAGGATGATAAAACGCCTACTATAAGGACTCCTGTTTATAAAAAAAAGGGGTGAGGGAGTTTGGGGGAGAGGGGAAAAACTTATGAGGATTTCGATATTCCCTCATTTTAGATCATTAAAGTATTCAAACTCAATTATATCCTCTCATTTTTTATCATTTTGTTTATTTCTCTTCATTAATCCTTATTTTTAGTATAGCTTCCGCTATCCTAAATTACTCCTTTGGTTTTTAGTGTCCTCAATTGATGCAGATTAAAACAAAAAGCTGTCATCAACATTTTTGCATTCACTCTTTCTACAGTTGTAACAAGAACCTTTCTGGTTTTAAATATTTCTTTTGTCACTGCATACACTCTTTCGCAAGGGACTCTTTTCACACTTATTCTTTCATTTCTGAGGATATCCATTATTCCTAAAGGATGTCCTCTTACAGCTCGTTGCATTGTTGCTGCAAAACCTTTTGCTATTGCTCCAAAATATCCTTTATCTCTATACACCACTTCACCCTTTTCAGACAGATCAACCTGTGAATCGTGAAGTGATGCAGTTGTTGTCTCAAATCTTCTGATTAGTTCATAATCCTTATCAATAATTGTATGAAGTTTGTATCCAAAGTGAGATTTACCATTTTTCTTAGTCCAGGTTCCATCTTTGCTTCTTCTTGTTTTCGCATCTTTTCCTCTGAGTACATCTGCTTTTGCATGTCCTGGATCTGAGTGAATAAAAGTTGCATCCTGGATCATTCCTTTTTTAATCTTCAAACCAAGAGCATCAAGCTGATTCTGCATTTCATCCCACACCGCTTTTTCTTTACCATTGTCGATAATTCTCTTCCTGAATGACCAGACAGTTGTACTGTCTGGTACATATTCAGGAAATCCCAGGAATTTCCTAAAGGATATCCTGTCAATACACTGCTTTTCAAGCTCAGCATCAGAAAGACCATGCCATTGTTGCAGAACAAGCATCTTGAACATTACAATAACATCAGCTTCAGGCCGTCCGCCTGAAGCTGTTCTGTTTATGTACATTGACTCCAGAATAGGGCGAAAAGGCTTCCAATCTACTAAATATTCAATTTCAGCAAGCTTATCTCCGACAGATTGGAGACGCTTATATTCTTCATTTAAGGCAAAATCAGTAAAAGAATCCATAATAGTAAATTTGCTTTGCTATTATTTAAATTTTATTAAATTGTATGAGTATTGATGGTAGTTTATCGAAATCCTCTTATGAGTATTTCAAGATTGTTTTTATTTTTCAAATAAGGATTTATACAGAGCCCCTATTCCAGAACTACAATTAGTTCACTTGGTGATATTCCTGCAAACTCGCTACAATGTTTAAATGCCATCAAAAAATCCAATTTAGTGCTATCGGATGTATTAATCAAAGCGAACAATTTAATAATAGCCGTGTCGTTTTTTGTTTCACTAACGTTCATAAAATTCCACTATAATATGCTGAAATACTACAATAAGGTAAATGTTATAACTCAAAATATCATAAGCATTAGAACACGATTTTGACAAAAACAATAAGAGGAATACACAATGGCTGAAAAGAACCAATTGGGCGATAAAATACGCCAGATACGTGAAATGCAGAAAATGTCTGTGGAAGAACTGGCAAAAAGTAGCAATACAAACAGTGAACTCATCGAACAACTTGAAAATGGTGCACTTGTTCCTTCATTGACTCCCCTGATGCAAATCGCAAGGGCTCTTGGAGTTCGTTTGGGCACTTTCCTTGATGATGCTCCTCACAACGAACCTGTGGTTACTAAAAGCGGCGCTTCAAAAAATATCGTAAAGTTCTCCGGTAACTGCGACACATGTGAAAAAAGCACACTAGACTTCTTTTCACTTGCTAGTGACAAGGCTGACAGGCATATGGAACCATTCATAATTGATGTTCATCCTCCTGGATCAGGTGAGGCAAAACAATCTTCACATGAAGGAGAAGAGTTCATTTACGTACTCAATGGCCAGATAGAGATCCTTTACGGAAAGGACAGCTTCAAGCTCTCAAGCGGTGACAGTATCTATTACGATTCTATAGTTCCTCACTATGTCCATGCAATGGGTAATGAAGATGCAAAGATACTGGCAGTCGTATACGCTCCTTACTAATAAAGAAGATCAATATGTTCAAAACAACTGTTACTCCCAGATTCGGTGATATTGACGGATTAAAACACGCCAATAATATTGCCATTGCCATATGGTTCGAACAGGCTCGTAATCCTGTATTCAGACTGTTTACTCCTGACCTTGACCTGAGCTATGAGAACTGGAAACTTATCATGGCAAGGACAGAGTACAATTACGTAGGTGAAATGTTCTATGGAGCAGACGTCGATATACTCACCTACATCTCAAGGATAGGTAACTCATCATTCACAGTAACCCAGGAAGCATGGCAAAACGGGAAAATTGGTGCAATAGGCAGATCTACAATTGTTCACTACGATTTCATCAATAAGAAATCGGTTCCTATACCTGATGACAGAAGGAAAGACCTTGAAGAGCACCTGCAGGAAGAAAGTGATAGTTGTAAATGATATCAAGGAGAAATTAATCATGCCTTTTACAAATGATACAATTGGTGGTTTTTTCGAGAAACAGGTCATGAATGACCCGGACAGGGAATTTATGATCTATCCCGACAGGGATCTGAGATTCACCTATAAAGAATTCGACGAGCGTGTCAATATGCTGGCCAAGGGACTAATAGAGCTTGGTATAGGCAAAGGTGACAAAGTTGGTATATGGGCAACGAACGTGCCTGACTGGCTGACCTTCATGTTCGCAACATCAAAGATCGGTGCTGTTCTAGTTACAGTCAATACCGCATACAAGATCCATGAAGTCGAGTATGTAATGAAACAGGCTGACCTGAAAGCCATTGCCATTATCGACGGTTTCAGGGACGTAAGTTATATTGACACGATCAATGAACTGGTTCCTGAACTGAAGACACAGAGCCGTGGAAATCTTAAGAGCGAGAAGTTCCCTTGTCTGAAAAGTGTTATTTTCATCGGTCAGGAAAAACACAGGGGAATGTACAGCACCCGTGAGTTATTCCTTTTGGGAAATCATGGCAATGATGAAGAGATTCACAAGATCATGAAAACACTCGACACACATGATGTCATCAATATGCAGTATACATCAGGAACAACGGGTTTCCCGAAAGGTGTCATGCTGACCCATTACAATATCCTAAACAACGGATACTATATCGGAGAAAGGCAGAAATTCACTGAAAAAGATATAGTCTGCCTGCCCGTACCGCTCTTCCACTGTTTTGGAATTGTGCTCGGTGTACTTGCAACTCTAACCCATGGTGGTACACTTGTGATAATCGAGTTATTCGACCCGCTCATGGTGCTGGCTGCAGTCCAGAAAGAAAAATGTACAGCCCTCTACGGTGTGCCAACAATGTTCATTGCAGAGTTCAGCCACCCGATGTTCAAAATGTTCGACCTTTCCTCACTTAGAACAGGTATCATGGCAGGTTCTCCATGTCCTATTGAAGCTATGAAAAAGGTTATCAATGAAATGAACTGCAAGGACATTACCATTGCCTACGGACTTACAGAAGCATCACCTGTATTTACCCAGACCAGCACAGATGATCCTATCGAGCGCCGTGTCAGTACAGTTGGAACTTCCTTGCCTGAGATAGAGGTGAAGATAGTCGATCCGGAAACAGGAGAAAATGTGGGACCGGATGTTCAGGGTGAGATATGCTGCCGTGGTTACAATGTCATGAAAGGATACTACAAGATGCCTGAAATGACAGAGATAGCAATTGACAAGGAAGGATGGCTGCACAGCGGAGACCTTGCAACAGTTGATGAAGCCGGATATTACCGCATCACTGGTCGTATAAAGGATATGATAATCCGTGGCGGTGAGAATATCTATCCAAGGGAGATCGAAGAATTCCTGTTCACAGTACCAGGTGTCAAGAGTGCACAGGTCGTTGGTATACCTGATGAGAAATACGGTGAGATAGTAGGAGCCTTTGTGGTCCCCAAGGACGGAAATGAACTCACCGAAGAGGATGTAAGGGATTATAGTCGCTCAAAAATAGCACGCTACAAAGTTCCGAAACATGTTTTCTTCGTGGATGATTATCCACTTACTGCAAGTGGAAAAGTGCAGAAGTTCAAACTCAGGGACCTGGCAGTTGAGCTTTTGAAAAAATAAAATAAAGAACAAAATTTGAAAAATAGAATCAGATGATGTGATTATCACATCATCTTCTTTTTTGTCTGTATGAGACTGCCAGCAACCCGGCAGCAGCGAACAATACAGTAAATCCTGGTATTCCCCTACTTTCTTCTGTTGTTTCAGGTATCATACTGTACTCATCATAATCTTCGTAGACGACTATTGAAGTACCCATGAATGCAGTATCGTTGGCATAGTAATCCTGAAGCTCTTCCAGTAAGCTCTGGACACCAGTATCGGTCATGAAGCCTTCATTTACTGCGATTCCAATGATAGCTTTTGATTCGGATATCCTTATTTCACCCATCTTTGGTGCTATAGAATCTATGATCGCATCTTTGGTTTGGGGATAATTATCATCCAGAGAATATGTCTGAAGGACTATAAGGTCAGCACTTGCTGAAACCTCAGGAATATCTGCCAGAGCATATGATGCCGGAATATCAATAGCCACAGCAAGTTCGTCTCCTACTATCTCACGGACATCCTCAAGAAGAAGCAGATTCAGAGTGCAGGCTTCCTCAGGGTCATCACTGCATGGATCAAGTGCAATATCAACACCATCAAAAGCTGAAAGTGACTTGTTGTTATAATCAATGACTTTTTCCAGTACATTTTTGACGTACACAGAATTGTCTTCATCAGAATCACTCTTCGGATCATTGAATATCATTGCATATACCTGCATGTCGTTGTCACGAGCCTGTTTTACGAATCTTTCCAGGTTCCAGACGTCATCACCATCTGTAAGCAACATTACAGTATTGATCCCGCTATCTTTGAGATCTACTATAGTGGCATCATCATAACCTTCTGTGCCAAAGATTCGGATCGCACTCATAAGACCACTTGCAGGAGTTATATTTATCCTTGCAGGTTCAACTTCTGTAATTGTCTCTTCTTGTGCTATGTTACCTGCGAACATTACAGTTGGCTCTTCAGAAACAAAATTGCGCACGTAGGCATAATCAAAAGATGCATATCCGGTGTTATCTGAAACATCGGAATAGGTGCTTGCAAACAGATAGACCTTCATGTCCGTAAGAGGAATATAATTGTTCTCTTCTGTTGCCGTAAGGTCCATTCTGCTGTCCCTGACACCATTCTTGAACCAGGCTATCTTTCCAAATTCATCCCCCATATACCATGCAACGCCTACTGTGTACCAGTCACCTTCGGCTACATTAACACTTGTAATATCTGCGGGGAAATAACGGGCATCACTTTTGGAATTTTTAAGAATCCAGGTCACCTTGGTCTCATTCTCAAGTTCGGTGGATGTTAATACCTGATTTTTTGTTTCCCTTTGGGGGTCTACAAATCCCTGTGCTATGATAGGACCGCGACTGTCGGTACCTGTGGTCACTTTTTTCCTTTTGACCACGAACATGGAATTTATCGGGAACTCATCCTTGGATTTGATACTTACAACATCCTCCGGATGGAATTTTGGAACTATGAGATTGGATACACCATTAGAAACTTTTAGCTCACTGCCACCTGTCGTGTACGATTCCCAATTGCCAAATAAGCTGGAGCCACTGAAATCATCATATAACTCAAAAGTAGAAGAACCGCTGCTTACATCGACTGCATCAGGATTCCCATACTGCATTGTTATTTTAGCACTGCCATTAGCCGCAATGGATGGAACTTTAACCCATACGACCGCTTCTTCCATTGAAACATCCCATTCTTCTATCCAGTGCTGAAGCTGCTTATCACCGGAGGAAAAACGAATGTCTTCCCCTTCTGAACGTGCAATTGAAAAATCAAAGTTGGAACTATCAAGAACAATGGGTATCTGGTAATTTATCAGGTTATTCCCGGAGTTTTCTTTAATAGTTATCTCTTCTGAAAAATTCCATACTCCTCCACCTGAATATGTTAACGCAGCACATGTTTGCACAAGTACGATACAGATAAGCAGTAATAATGTTGCATAAATAATTCTTTTTAATAGCAATCCTCACACCTCTTTAAAATAATCTGAACTTTATTTACGCCGTATTTCTTACTAATAATTTGTAATCAGAGAGTATAAGTGTTGTGCATATTATTCTTTCTGTTTATTAAGAATAATACATATTGAGAATAATATATTAATAAGATAAACAAAATATAGTGCCTTTCTATCAAAATACAAAAAAAAAAAAAAAGGATTTGTAAATTATGAATGCTTGCTAATGAAATGTTCTATCAACCATCCCGATATACTAGTATTCCTCGGAATAACAGGAATCTCATCTTTTCTAAACCATCCGGCTTCCTCTATTTCAACACCGTCAACTTCTATTTCCCCTTCTGCAAACTCTGCGGTAAATCCGATCATAAGCGAATCCGGATAAGGCCATGGCTGACTGCCAAAATATCTGACGTTCTTTATTGAGATTCCTACTTCCTCCCTGACCTCTCTCACAACTGCCTCTTCTATTGACTCACCGGGTTCCACAAAACCTGCTAAGATACTATAAAGTCCTGGCTTAAAATGTGGAGAGCGAGCAAGCAGTACCCTGTCATCCTTTTCTATAAGCACAATGATAGCGGGGGAAATCTTGGGAAATGCAAGAAATCCACATTCAGGACATTCTTTTGCTCGTTCATTCTCTCTAAGCGATGTCCCGGAACCACACCTGCCGCAGAATAAAGTATTTTTGTCCCACTCCATGATATGAACAGCTTTTCCCGCAAGATAAGCAAGACTTTCTTCCAGAATTCCGGTCAGCTCCCTAATACCTACAAAGCTGCCATTCTCACCGATCGGCCCAGCAGCATTTGAACTATCAAGCTCCGCTGAAAAGCAGGAAATATCCCTGAGTTCACCCAGATACTGGGTCCCCAGAACATCGAGACCCATATTCTCGATCTCTTCAAAAGAAGGCAGCCTTAAACTGTCATTCTCATTCAGCAGCAATAACTCACGGTTCTTAAATGCAAAACAATAAGTTTGATTACTGTCTTTTTTTTGCGGGGGATGAATCAACGGCAGGAAATCCGATTCCCATAATCTGTCTTCTGTGTTCATAGCTGAAGAACAATGTCTGGGTACGTTTATCAAAGTTACCTTAGAAAACCTTAAGTTTTAATAATCTGCAATCAAACTAGTATTCGGTTTAGTGGGGATAATTGATGAACTATCTGATACTGGTAAGACACGGGCAATCAAGATGGAATCTTGAGAACAGGTTTGCAGGGTGGGTCGATGTACCCCTGAGTGAAAAAGGCATTCGTGAAGCAATGGATTGTGCCGAAGAACTTGCAAACGTAGAACTGGGTGTTGCCTTTACATCTAAATTATCCAGAGCACAGGAGACACTGTTTCTGATACTTGCAAAACAGAAGAAAACGGGCGTTTTTCTGCATGAGAACAAAAAAAGGGACAAATGGTCACATCATCCTTCAAGATTCGATAATTCTGAGATACCGATATATTCAAGCGATTCCCTTAACGAAAGATTCTACGGAAACCTGCAAGGCCAGAACAAACAGGAAGCAAAAGAAGTTTATGGGGAAGAACAAGTTTTCATCTGGAGAAGAAGCTATGACATACAGCCTCCGGGTGGTGAAAGTCTCAAGGATACTTATGAGCGCACGATCCCTTATTTTAAGGAACATATTCTCCCTCAGCTTGAAGAGGGGAAAAATGTCATTGTTGCTGCACACGGAAACAGCCTGCGCTCCGTGGTCAAGTACATTGAGAATATCAGTGATGGGGACATAACCAAATTGGAGATCGCAACTGGAAAGCCATTATATTACCAGTTCGTGAAAGGCAAATTAATAAAGAAAGAATGTAACTATTCAGCCTAGCTCACTTCCACCAAGCTGATTTCTTCATCCACGATCAATTCTGCAACTTTGAAACAAATGAATTGCCATAAAATATTGCACTAATTGCATCGATAACAGATTCAGAATTCTTATTAACAGTAGACACGTATCCTCTTATACGGCAGAAATTTTTTGCACCCTGTTCACTGCGGAAAGTACCTGATATCTTCTGCTGTACTTTCGTCATTCTGATATCTCTTTCAGCCTGATTGTTATCAAACGGAACGTTTTGGTCGTACATAAATCGTAAGATATCCTCTTTATGGCCAATAAACCTATCCAGCAAATTCTTTACCGTGGTCTGCTTCTTACGTCCTCGTTTTTTAGACCGCACATTTGATTCCGGATCAGGAGGATTTTCATTCACTCCTAAACAAGTTATGTGATCATAATCCTCACTGAACCTTTGAATTAGCTCAGTATCTAAAAGATCATTATCAACATGATGTTTAATGCATATCAAGAGATCACTCATTATCTTTGGCCACTGTTGATCCCTGTTTTCGGAAGCTCCAGTTAACTCTCGTAATAAATGTGCATTACATAATGAATGTTGACATTCATATTTGTTGTACGGTTTCCAAAAATCATGTGTTGCAACACCAGTGTAACCTGGTAATATGCCCATAGCATCCATTGCTTCTGAGCCCCTTTTGCGATGTGCAAAATAATAGGTCAGTTTGTCTGTACCTGCCACATGAAGCCAATTACGAACTGCATTTATTCTCATTCCTGTTTCATCCAGATTGATGACAGGAGATTCTTTCAGGAGATGTTTCACTGTATTTTCAAAAGCTCCAAGCTTCTCAAAACAACTACGTTCCGTGTTCACCAAAGTAGCAGGACTTATCTTGCATCCCAAAATATCAGAGAACAACTTGGTAACACGCTGATAAGGAAGTAATTGGTAAGTGTGCAAATAAACTGCAAATGACTTAACTCGATGACCGTATTGAGTCGGCTGAGTTACACCATCTGGAAAAAGAGCTTTGTTTACATGAGAACATTTGGGACATGTTTTAATCTCGCAACGATGTTCAATGCAATTGATAGTTATAGGAGGAATGTCAAAGACCTGTCTTCTTTCATAGTCAGAGGGAACAGAAGCTAACGATCTCCCACAATTGACGCATTGATTAACAGGATGAACAATAACTTCATCCGGATCATCATTTATTCTTAATGTAGTACCAGGATGACCGTTTTGACCACCTACATGCTTATTGGTCTTTTTTCTTTGACTTTTAACGGTTGGTTTATTCCGTGCATAAGAATCAGTAGAAGGTGGTTTGCTACTGTTGCGACTATTCTTTTCAAGCATTTCTTCCAAATGCCTGACACGCTCTTCAAGTTGTGCAATTTGGAGAGATTGATGTTCAATTATCCCAAGTAATCGAGTTACAAGTTCTACTACTGCTTCTGGACCAGCTTCATAAACTGCAAGTATTTCTTCGCGGTCTATACAAATCCCCTCAGATTGATAGACGTTTTTTATGATATTTTACTGAATATTTTTTAACACATAGAATGAAGCCATAGTATATTGTTTTGTAACTATTCAGCCTAGCTCACTTCCACCAAGCTGATTTCTTCATCCACGATCAATTCTGCAACTTTGGAACAAATGAATTGCCATAAAATATTGCACTAATTGCATCGATAACAGATTCAGAATTCTTATTAACAGTAGACACGTATCCTCTTATACGGCAGAAATTTTTTGCACCCTGTTCACTGCGGAAAGTACCTGATATCTTCTGCTGTACTTTCGTCATTCTGATATCTCTTTCAGCCTGATTGTTATCAAACGGAACGTTTTGGTCGTACATAAATCGTAAGATATCCTCTTTATGGCCAATAAACCTATCCAGCAAATTCTTTACCGTGGTCTGCTTCTTACGTCCTCGTTTTTTAGACCGCACATTTGATTCCGGATCAGGAGGATTTTCATTCACTCCTAAACAAGTTATGTGATCATAATCCTCACTGAACCTTTGAATTAGCTCAGTATCTAAAAGATCATTATCAACATGATGTTTAATGCATATCAAGAGATCACTCATTATCTTTGGCCACTGTTGATCCCTGTTTTCGGAAGCTCCAGTTAACTCTCGTAATAAATGTGCATTACATAATGAATGTTGACATTCATATTTGTTGTACGGTTTCCAAAAATCATGTGTTGCAACACCAGTGTAACCTGGTAATATGCCCATAGCATCCATTGCTTCTGAGCCCCTTTTGCGATGTGCAAAATAATAGGTCAGTTTGTCTGTACCTGCCACATGAAGCCAATTACGAACTGCATTTATTCTCATTCCTGTTTCATCCAGATTGATGACAGGAGATTCTTTCAGGAGATGTTTCACTGTATTTTCAAAAGCTCCAAGCTTCTCAAAACAACTACGTTCCGTGTTCACCAAAGTAGCAGGACTTATCTTGCATCCCAAAATATCAGAGAACAACTTGGTAACACGCTGATAAGGAAGTAATTGGTAAGTGTGCAAATAAACTGCAAATGACTTAACTCGATGACCGTATTGAGTCGGCTGAGTTACACCATCTGGAAAAAGAGCTTTGTTTACATGAGAACATTTGGGACATGTTTTAATCTCGCAACGATGTTCAATGCAATTGATAGTTATAGGAGGAATGTCAAAGACCTGTCTTCTTTCATAGTTAGAGGGAACAGAAGCTAACGATCTCCCACAATTGACGCATTGATTAACAGGATGAACAATAACTTCATCCGGATCATCATTTATTCTTAATGTAGTACCAGGATGACCGTTTTGACCACCTACATGCTTATTGGTCTTTTTTCTTTGACTTTTAACGGTTGGTTTATTCCGTGCATAAGAATCAGTAGAAGGTGGTTTGCTACTGTTGCGACTATTCTTTTCAAGCATTTCTTCCAAATGCCTGACACGCTCTTCAAGTTGTGCAATTTGGAGAGATTGATGTTCAATTATCCCAAGTAATCGAGTTACAAGTTCTACTACTGCTTCTGGACCAGCTTCATAAACTGCAAGTATTTCTTCGCGGTCTATACAAATCCCCTCAGATTGATAGACGTTTTTTATGATATTTTACTGAATATTTTTTAACACATAGAATGAAGCCATAGTATATTGTTTTTTGCATCATTAAAACAGTCAGGCTGAATAGTTACATTGTTTTTTGCATCATTAAAACAGTCAGGCTGAATAGTTACGAAAGAATAAAAAATAGCAAAAAAGATGAAGTTCACTCATATGGTGAAATTTCATCTGCCAGGGGAGAGGTGTGCAAGACACATTCATCGCCATGATTTACAAGTTCTTCAATGGATTTTCTTAGTATGGAAGGATAGACCAGACCAACTTCTTCTTTAATAGCACGTCCCTTGCAGAAGAACTTAAAAGTTGGAGTTCCTCTTATACCATATTTCCTTGCAGTCATAGGGCTCTCAAGTCCGTTCATCCTGACAAAAGTACATGAATCATGGAATTCACTTGAATATTCCCTGAAATAAGGTTCTATTTCCTTGCAATGAACACAGGTAGGAAGATAGAACATAACTACCATGGGCTTCTCCTGATTTCCAATTAATTCATCCCAGTTAGAATCATTAACTTCGATCACATTATTTTCAGTCATTTTTACCGCTCCCATATTAAATAAAAACGTACAAATATTAAAATGTATCTTCAAAAAAAGAAATGTAACAGGCATAAAAGCCTGCATCGATTAATTTTGGTAAATATCTGTATCAGATATTCTCTTTTGTCCAGGCTGCTGCTGCATCCAGAACAGCATGATTGAGCGGAATGAGTTTTGGTTTCTTGGAGAAAGTTTCAGCCAGAGCAGCTTTGAAATTGTCCTCACCAAGACCTGTTATTCCAAGAGCCATGATAACTCCGAGCATGACCGTATTTGCAGCTTTCTCTGAACCGGCATCACCTGCGATCTTAATTGCCGGTACAGCCACACCAGTGACACCTTCGGGGATATCACATTCGCCTATGGTCGAGTCGTAGAGTATGTAACCACCTTCTTTGACATCAACAGCGAATTTTTCCAGCGAAGGACGGTTCATTGCAACAAGAACATCAGGAGTGTAGACCACAGGAGAACCAATAGATTCACCTGAAACAACCACTGAACAGTTGGATGTGCCACCTCTTTGTTCAGGACCGTATGACGGATACCATGAAACGAAACGCTGCCCATCACAACCTGCGTGTGCAAGGGTCAATCCCATACTAAGTACACCCTGACCTCCAAATCCTGCTGCCTTTATCTGGACTTCCGGGAGCGAAGGATTCAGGATTGCATCAGCAGATGACTCAGTCTCAAGATTGAAGAGGGCATCAATTGCCTCTTTATCAAAAACACTATTTTCCCTGAGAAGTGGTTCCGTCTCAGCTGACAGGTCCCTTAAATTGCCCAATGGGAACTCCTGTTCCATTTGCTCGTTCACAAACTTAGTGCTCTGTTCAGAGTTCTGCCTCAGATTTGTAGGACAATTTGAAAGTATCTCAACAAATGCATATCCTTTGCCATCACGCTGTATCTCAAGAGCTTTGCGGATAGCCTTGCGTGCCTTGCGGATATGGGATATATCTGAGATCGAGACCCTTTCAATAAATACAGGGGCTTTCAGATTGTCGAGAAGCTCACACATGTGCAGAGGATAACCTGCAAACCGTGGGTCTCTTCCATCAGGACAGGTAACGGTCTTCTCCCCAATAAGAGTGGTTGGTGCCATCTGACCTCCCGTCATACCATAAACCGTGTTATTGACAAAGAATACTGCTATCTTCTCACCACGGTTAGCTGCCTGCAGAGTCTCATTCAAACCTATAGATGCAAGGTCACCATCACCCTGGTAAGCGACAACCACCGCATTATCCTGCGCTCTTGAAACACCGGTTCCAACAGCTGGTGCACGACCATGAGCTACCTGGAGATTTCCACAATCAAAGTAATAATAAGCGAAAACAGCACAGCCTACAGGACTTATCATGACACTGCGGTCCTGTATCTCCAGATCGAACATTGCTTCACCAATGAGCTTGTGAATAATACCGTGACCACATCCTGGACAATAGTGAGTTGCAGTCGGTGCTGCACCACCCTTACGGGAGAATTCAGGATACAAACCTGCGCTTTTGATAACTTTTTCTGCCATCTTTATTCCTCCTTTGCAGCTATTTTCCTGATACTTTCCAGCACCTGGTCCATTGTTATCAGGTTTCCACCCATGCGATATACAAGTTCTGTGGGTCTGCTGCACTCAATAGCAAGTTTGATATCCTCAAGCATTTGTCCGTTACTCATTTCAACGGAGACAAATGTGCATTCCCTTGAATCTGCAATTTCCTTTAATTCTTTTTCAGGGAACGGGAAGAGTGTCTTTGGTCTGAAAAGACCGACTTTGATACCTTCCTTTCTTGCCAGGTCGACTGCTGACCTGCATATACGACTGCTGATTCCATAGGAAACAAGGATTATGGATGCATCCGTTGCCATGTAATCTTCGAAATCGGCCTCTTGTTCTTTTATGGTGTCGTATTTCTCCTGGATCTCATAGTTGAACTCTTCCAACTGGTTGAAATCAAGGAATATAGATGTAACAAGATTCTCTTTGGTATCAGCTGTTCCGCTTACAGCCCATGATGTGTCAATTTCCGATCTGACAGAAACCTCCGGGAACTGCAGGGACTCAACCATCTGGCCAAGTACTCCGTCAGCCAGCACATAGACAGGGGTACGGTACTTGAAAGCAAGTTCAAAGCCTTTGATGACCATGTCGCACATTTCCTGTACGGAGTTGGGAGCCAATACTATACTCTTGTAATTACCGTGTCCGCCGCCCTTTACAACCTGACTGTAATCACCCTGTTCAGGACCTATATTACCAAGCCCTGGACCTGCTCTCATAATATCAACTATGACACAGGGAAGTTCAGCACCAGCAAGATAGGAAACTCCTTCCTGCTTCAGACTTATACCTGGACCTGAAGATGCGGTCATGACCCTGTGACCGGTGGATGCTGCACCATAGACCATATTAATGGCAGCCTCTTCTGATTCAGCCTGTACGAATTTCCTTCCCATCATGGGGAAATATTTTGAAGCCTCCTGCAATATCTCACTTGCAGGGGTAATAGGATAACCAAAATAACAGTCACAGCCAGCGTATAATGCGCCAATGACAGCTGCTGTGTTACCTTTTACTAATTGTGTTGCCATGTATTCTCACCTTTAGCTCATTAATCTTTAAGCGGAATGTGTATCTCTATAGCAAGCGGCTCAGGACAGGTATAGTAGCAATTGGCACAACCTGTACAGCCCTCACCTGCATACTCTACATAGTAGTATCCCCTCTCGTTGAGCTTCTCACTCATTTTCAGGACACTTTTAGGACATGCAACAATACAACGTCCGCAGGCTTTACACTCAATGATATTAATAACCGGGTAAGGTTCTTTCTTGCCTGACATAATACAATTCCTCATTTTAATCTATAAAAATAATATCCCGGAACCGGGAATAATCCATAGACACAATAAACATCTATTTACTTTATGGTCCGGGATGTTTAGCATAACCGGAAAAGTTACTTATCACTTTCCTTGTCGTGGTCGCGTATTTCTACACGTCTTATCTTTCCGCTGATGGTCTTTGGAAGTTCAGGTACGAACTCGACCACACGTGGGTACTTATAAGGTGCAGTGACCTTCTTTACATGATTCTGAAGCTCTTTTTTCAGTTCATCGCCTGCAGTGTAATCCTTTGTAAGAACAATAGTTGCTTTGATGACCTGCCCCCTTACAGGATCAGGCACACCTGTGATGGCACACTCAAGAACAGCAGGGTGTTCTATAAGAGCACTCTCTACTTCAAAAGGACCTACACGGTAACCGGATGTCTTAATGATATCATCGGCTCTGCCAACAAACCAATAGTAACCATCTTCGTCCTTCCATGCCATATCACCTGTGTGGTAATATCCATCATGCCAGACCCTGGAAGTCATTTGCTCATCAGAGCGGTATCCAGCGAATATGCCAGGTGGGTTTCCGAAACTTGTGTCGATGACGATCTCGCCTTCCTCACCAACCTCACATGGTTTGCCTTCGCTGTTAAGGAGAATGATATCATATTCAGGAGAAGGTTTGCCCATAGAACCTGGTTTTGGTTCTAGCCATGGGTAAGTTGCAACGGAAACAACGGTTTCTGTCTGTCCGAATCCTTCCATGAGCTTCATGCCTGTTATGCGGTAGAACTGTTCATAGACTTCAGGATTCAACGGTTCTCCTGCTGTTACACAGTACTTGAGACTGCTGAAATCATAGTTACTAAGGTCTTCCCTGATTAGGAACCTGTATATGGTTGGCGGAGCGCAGAATGTAGTTACACCATACTTAATGGCGTTCTCAAGCATCCTGTCTGCACTGAATTTTTCATAATCATAGACAAAAACAGAACTGCCAGAGAGCCACTGGCCATAAATCTTACCCCATACGCATTTTGCCCAACCTGAGTCGGCAACAGTGTAGTGGAGACCTTCATCTGTGACATTCTGCCAGTATTTTGCAGTTATAATATGTGCAAGAGGATAAACAAAATTATGTTGCACCATCTTAGGGAAACCTGTTGTACCTGATGAGAAGTAATTCAGCAAAATATCATTGTTTGAAGTTGCATCCTCACCGGTTGGACGGACAAAATCCTCAGATGCCTTTTCCATTTCTGCTGTGAAATCAAGCCAGCCTTCCTTTTCAATTCCAATGACCAGACGATTTTTCAGTATGCTGCTTATCTCTTCGTAAGCCTCATCCACATAACTGAGGACACCTTCATCAGGTGCGCAGATGACAGTGTTGATAACTGCACGCTCTACCCTGTAGACGATATCCTTCCTTGTAAGCATATGTGTGGCAGGAACTGCAGTGGCACCTATTCTGTGAAGTGCAAGCAGACAGAACCAGAACTCATACCTGCTCTTTAGCATGAGCATTACGCTATCGCCTTTTTTGACGCCAAGATCATTAAGCATACTGGCAGTCTTGTTACTATAATACTCAAGATCCTTGAAAGTGAGTATCTTTTCGTTGTCGTTGTCATCGCACCAGACGAGAGCTTTTTTATCAGGCTCTTGCACAGCATAAACATCAACTACATCGTAGGCAAAGTTAAAATTATCAGGAACGTTTATTTTGAAGTTTTCCTTAAAATCTTCATAGGAATCATATTCAACACGTGAAATATATCTGTCAAGTAATGAAGTCATACTGCCTCCTCATAAAATAACAGCCAGGAATTTTGCAGGTTTTCCACCCATTGCCTGCATTCCGTGTGCATAATTGGAATCAAAAAAAATGGAATCTCCTTCTTCAAGAACTATCTCGTTATGATGAATAGTTACTTTCAGGGTACCTTCAAGGACGTAATCGAATTCCTGTCCGGGATGAAAGTTAGTTGATACAGGTGTTCCTTCCGGTTTCGGGACTACCTTGACAACAAAAGGTTCAGCTTTCTTGTGAGAAAAATTAGCAGCAATGTTCTGGTACTTGTAATCTTTACGACGCTCGGCACTGACTCCTTTGTCCTTTCGGGTTACAGAGAACACATGCATCCTTGGAACTTCACCTGTAAGCAGCACAGATAGATCAACATCGAGGTTCTGGGCAATCTCAAATAAAATGCTTGCCGGAACGTCCTCTTCTGCATTCTCATACCTGGCGTATGTTTCAACAGGCAATGTTAGCTTTTCAGCCATCTCCTCAACGGAAATATCCGAAATATCACGTAATTCCTTTACACGAGCTGCAATTTCTTTGATCTTTTCCTGCATAGAAATACCTTCACAAAATCATCATGTGGATACAATAAGAGAAATGTGTGTCAAAATGGGTTCTTTTACCCTGATTCCTCCAGATTGGTTCGTGATTTTAAGGGTTACTATTATTTTAATATATTTGTTCAAATAATGCTATGCTTAGACATGACATGGATTTATATGCTGATTTTTGAGAAAATGAAAAAAGAACAGATTTGATCTTATTGAAGGAAATATATTAATAAAATAATAAGGAATTTATCATTATCAATATATACTTTAGTGGTATCTATCATATTACTAAAACACAATCGATTAACATGGACGGCATTTGGGGATTGTTTGAAAAAATGGAGCATGAATACAGAAGGCAATTACTTCATGCTGCCTTCGGTCTTTTGATACTGCTTTTCCCATTTATCGGACCCGAGGTACTGCTGCTATTGAGTTTTTTGGTTATAATTGGAATGACTTTTCTTCCAGAAGATTCAGCAATAAACAGATACCTATACAAAAAACCACTTCCAGGCTCAAGGGAAATGCTCACTGATAGCATCAATGAGGGATTGAAAAGTGCAAAGAACCTAGCCATTGCAGTATTTATCCTGATGCTAATAAGCTCATTATTAGAATTCACATCGTATCAGCTTCCACTATATGTTATTGCAGGCGCAATAGCAATATCCACTTTTGGTACCAGTGCTGCGAATTTCATACGGCACAGAAAAAAGCTGCAATCTCTTCGCTATGATCCGAAAAATATTGATGGCCGCGAATCTCATCTGTTACCCTCAAGTATCGTACTCCTTGGTGTGGGAATAATAACAGCATACATTGCCGGAACATGGCTCATGCACTGGCATAAAATAGATGTCAACCCGAATATGCTATTTTTCCTGGTTGTCATTGGTTCTACAACAGGTGCTCTTTTTGAATCAATTCCTTCACGTATAGATAACAATCTCTCTGTTCCTCTTGGTTCTGGGATGTCGATGTGGCTGTTCAGCTCTTTCGGATACTCAGTACCACCTCAACAGATGTTCGTTGCACTTGTTTTTTCATTGGTCCTGGGTTATCTGGCCTATAGGACAAAAATAGCTGATCTTTCAGCACTTTTCAGTGCGGCCCTGCTTGGGGTGCTAATCATTGTTTTCACTGAACTCTTCTGGTTCATACTCCTGCTAACATTCTTTATTCTGGGAGGAGCTTTCACCAAATTCAAGTATAAGTACAAGGAATCAATCGGTCTTGCACAATCAAAGGGTGGAATGCGCAGTTATGAAAATGTTTTCAGTAACAGCACAGCAGCTCTTGTACTTGCCATATGCTACGGGATATATCCGCAACATGCAGACCTGATAATCTTTGCTTATCTTGGCACTGTCGCAACAGCAACAGGTGATACACTTGCAAGTGAGATTGGAACGACAGCCCAGTCACAACCAATAATGATAACCACCCTAAAACGCACGCATGCGGGAGTTGATGGTGCAGTAACAATACTTGGAGAAATAGCAGCACTCCTGGGCTCAATGGTCATAGGCTTGCTTCCGGTCCTCTTTGGAAGAGTGGATGATACGTTCCTTGCCATAACTGTTACAACTGCAGGTGGGTTTTTGGGAACGAATGTAGATAGTCTTCTTGGTGCAACTCTCCAGAAACAGGGAATACTCTCAAACAGTGGTGTCAATTTTGTAGCTACCTTTGCAGGTGCCATTATATCAGGAGCACTCTATCTTTTGCTGGTATAATAGCTGTTTTTAACAACTTACAACCATTTTTAGTGTTTTTAATGCTTTTAGTAATTCTCCTGTATAAAGGAGCATATAAGACTGCTCCAAGGGAAAAAACCAACATAATGGGTCCTAAAGAGCGTTAATCTTTGAAACGCCACTTCTAACAGCCGCTTCTGCAACAGCTGATGCTACAGTTTCCACAACTTTTTTATCAAGCGAACCGGGGATTATGTAATTCTCGCTGAGCTTATCATCTGTAACGATACCTGCAAGTGCATACACTGCCGCCAGCTCCATTTCCGGGGTTATATCACTGGCACGCGTGTCCAGAGCACCACGGAATATACCTGGAAAACCAAGACAATTGTTTATCTGGTTAGGACAATCAGATCGACCCGTTGCAATGACTCTGGCACCTGCTTCTTTTGCAATGTTCGGCATTATCTCAGGAACAGGATTGGCCATTGCAAAAACAATTGCATCCGATGCCATGGATGAAACCATTTCACTGTTTACTATCCCGGGTGCTGAAACACCGATAAAAACGTCAGCATTAACCAGCACGTTTGCAAGTGTCCCTTTTATATTTTGTTTGTTTGTCGCCATGGCAATTTCCTCTTTTTCAGGATTCATACCTTCTATGCGTCCTTTGTAAATAGATCCACGACTATCACATACAATAAGCCTTTCAGGATTGATACCAGCGTGTAGCAATTTGAAAGCTATCGCTTTTCCTGCAGCCCCGGCTCCCGATATGACCACTTTAATGTTTGGTATTTCTTTACCAATGACCCTCAAGGCATTGATCAAACCAGCAATGACCACAACTGCTGTTCCATGCTGATCATCATGGAACACGGGTATAGAAAGTTCATTACGCAATCGTTCCTCTATCTCAAAACACCGGGGAGCACTGATATCTTCCAGGTTAATACCACCAAAAGCAGGTGCTATATGTTTAACTGTGCGGATTATCTCCTCAGTATCGGTCGTGTCCAGACAAACAGGAAACGCATCGATGTCTGCAAGTTCTTTGAATATCAGAGCTTTACCCTCCATTACAGGTAAAGCAGCATACGGACCAATGTTTCCAAGACCAAGGACAGCAGAACCATCTGTAATTATTGCTACCGAGTTCTTTTTCGTGGTGTATCTATAAACGTTATCTACGTTTTCTGCTATTTTTTTGCATGGTTCGGCAACTCCGGGAGTATAGGCAAGACTGAGATCCTCCATATTATTGAGAGGAACCTTGCCACTAATACCAATAACTCCACCTGCATTTTCATGTATTTCCAAAGACCGCTCCCCCAGACTATTGTCACCTTCCTTGCACGTGAAAAACTTAAAATGTTCATCCATTTTTATTACTTCCCAAACAGTACATAAATTCGTTTTAATATTCTGAATTATAGATGTCTTCAAAAAAGTTATATGTTCCCATATCCTAGGAATATAGAATGAGTACAGAAATAAAGGGCATTGCAAAAGAAACACTAAACTTCGCACTTGAGGTCAGCAAATCCACATACCCGAATGAATTTGCAGGTCTCTTGCAGGTAAAGGATGGTATCATAACCGATATTTTATTTCTCCCTGGTACTGAATCAAGTGAGATCAACGCAGTTCTCAAGCTTTTTATGATGCCAAATATCTCAGCAGTCGGCTCGGTACACAGCCACCCAAGCTCTGTAATCAGACCTTCAAAGGCAGACCTGAGACTTTTCAGCAAAACCGGCAACCACCATATTATAGTTGGTCATCCATTTGGCCCTGAAAACTGGAAATGCTTTAATGGGAGCGGTGAAGAGATCATACTGGATGTATTGGATGTCGAGATAGAAGATGATGAAATTCTTTGATATGGATTCTTACAGATCATTCTTAAAACTGTCCTGCCATCCTCTTTATAATTTCTATGCCAAGCAATAATTATAAGATTCCTCAGTTGAGTTGTTATGCCAAAATAAAATCCAAAGTAGGTTTTCTAAAGAGCAAAAATGTTAGTGAATGTCAATAACTAACAACATCTTTTTAACTTACAGACCAACTCATATTTAATGCAAATATATGGAGTGTGAGAAATTGTCAGATGAAATCAAACAGAAAATAATTGATTACTTAGCTAGCCATAATTGGCTGAACCTTGGAACTGTGGATAAAAATGGAAATCCGATAGTTCATACCATGATGTATGTGTCTGATGGTGCAGTGGTTTATTTTGGGACCGGAAAGGACACGCGTAAAGCTGTTAATATGCTTAACAACAGTAATGTGGCCTACACAGTAGATGATGATGAATTGCAGTTAATGGAAATTACAGGCATCCAGATGGAAGGAAAGGCATCTATTGTTACTGATGAAGCAGAAGCGGGAAAAGCATTCCAGTTAATGCTCGAAAAGTTCCCCTTTGTTGCCGACATGCCTGTGGCTAATGATGAGATACTGGTTAAAGTGGAACCGGCAACAGCTTACTACCTGGACTACACCAAAGGACTTGGTTACAGGGATATGGTTAGCTATTAAAAGTTCTATTATTGTATGAGCATCACAACGAGTTGAGCCAATACTCATTCTTTTTTCAACTCAATGAAAGACCGGAATTATCAAAAATAAAATGTAACTATTCAGCCTGATAAAAACGCTATCAATAACAATCTTGACAAAAAGTTGAAACGTAAATTTCATTAGGATCATTTATTTTGATTGTTGCTATTGATTGATTTTTTGATTGTTAGATTGTTAGTGAGCAGACATCTCTATTTCGATGAAATCAGTACCAATAGGCAAATCGTGCCAGGCTGAATAGTTACAATAAAATAAAAAATGATGACAGGACACGTATCCTGTCATTACTCATTCTTTCTGAATAAAAGGAATGCAAGAGTTACAAAGACCAATGACAACATTCCTGTAAACCCAGGTGTGTCTTTTGGTTCTTCAATGTCTGGCTCACTCAATTCTTCCTCTTCAGAGATAATCGATTCTGGTTCACTTTCAACAACCTCAGCACCTACGCTATCACCTATGACAGAGAATATGGAAAATCCAGGTGTCTGAGCATCGAAATAAAGGAATTCACCATCATCACTGATCTTATTACTTGGAAGATCTTCCCACTGCTCACCATGGAAACGCGTCATGCGGATTGTTTCAGTATCAATGCTGTTCTCGTTAATCCATTCCCAGCTAACCTTGAAACGAATCATTATGTTGTCAGCATTATGTTCCGAAATAGTTCCCTCACTTCCAACATCGATACTCATTACTGAATAAGAATTGCCGGCTGGAGCAGGAATATCAGAAGGTTCACCTTTGAGAACCTGAACTTTAGTGACAACAAGACCCTCATTGTCCTTTGCATCAAAGCTGATTCCAAGAACAGGATCATCCCCCTCAGACAAGTCAAAATCTACAGCTGTACCACCCATTACATGCTGAACAGATGTATCGGTGAATGTTACAGTCTCAGGTGGCTGACTTGGGCCGACAGATGCACGATAGCTGGAATCGGAGCTACTGCTTGAACTGACGGCAGTTACAGTGATGTAACCTGTCTGAATACTGGTGTTGCTGCCACCCACGTTTGTTGCATTCAGAACAACAGTATAGGTTCCTGCAGTTGTATAGGTATGTGTCGCATTCTTATCAGTCGATGTAACTCCGTCACCAAAGTTCCATGCCCATGAAGTAGGAGTATTGTTGGAGAAATCGGTAAATGAAACTGCCAGCGGTGCCGTTCCTGATGTAACATCAGCCGTAAAATTGGCAACAGGAGTTGCAGCAACGCTGATGTATGATAACTGAGTGCTGACATTGCTGCCACCAACATTTGTTGCATTCAGGCTGACATTATAGGTACCAGTAGACACATAGCTATGCGTAGGGTTCTGGGCAGTTGAAGTATTACCGTCACCGAAATCCCAGGACCATGAATTAGGAGCATTGGTAGAGAGATCGGTGAAGTTAACAGAAAATGGAATTGCGCCTGATGTGACATTAGATGTGAAGCTGGCAACAGGTGCTACGGCCGCTGTAATGTAGTTGATCTGAGTTTTAATGTTACTCCCATCAGCATTTGTTGCATTAAGGCTGACATTATACGTACCTGCAGCTACATAGGTATGTGTCGCATTCTGGTCAGTCGAAGTATTACCGTCACCGAAATCCCAAGACCATGAAATGGGTGTATTGATGGAAATATCGGTGAAATTTATAGTCAGAGGAACAGCTCCATTAGTAACATTAGATGTGAAGCTGGCAACAGGAACAGAGCTTGTTGTGAAATTCCACAGGTCTGAGTGAGCTTCTCCTCCATTATTTTGGGCTATTATATGCCAGTAGTAAGTTGTATTTGCAGATAGACTTGAAAGAGATAATGGTGATTCAGTAAATGTGGAATTAGAGTATATTGGGCTACTCAAATCAGAGTTTACTGAAACCCTGACGGTGTAATTAGTAGCATTTTCAGAACTCCAACTCAGAGTAGGACTTGTAGATGTTGTAGCACCAACAGACGGATTTGGAGCATACGGTTTTGTTGGTGGCTGGACACTACCGTTCTTGTAGAGCAAAATGTCCCAGAAATCATCTGTACTTGCTCCAGACTTAGTATAATTGACCCCATCGTCATATGCAAAAGTTATTGCATAGCCGCTTCTTATCCCGGCATCCGCATTGATGGAATGCTGTACATAATTACCAGTGCCATTCTCCTGAATACCAATGGTTGCACTCTGCCCATAAGAACGGGTAGGGGATATAAGATCATTGTAATTGAATGTGATATTCCCATCTGATACCAAATGGACTTGGAAAGTACCCATTACGAGTTCTGAGCTAAAAAATCCATAATTTGTCCATTGTACTACCAATGCATCAGTTCCATAGGGGTTACCCTTATCTCCTGATGCAATTGATTCATACAGGATATATCCATCAGATGAAATTAAATCGTCCCAGAATGGGAAAACGGCAGGACAATTATAGTTTGTTGTTGGCAGATTCATATTACCGAAAGTACTAGATTTACCAGTAAAACTGACAACACCGTTACTAGTTACGTTAAATTGTGTATGGTTTATATTGTAATATGGAAATTCAAAACTTATATTCAAGGTTTCGGAAGCTCTATCATCCACACTATCCAGAGACGACACATGTATCCCTTCAGCATAGTACGTAGCGCAGGCAGGGGATACAAATATAGCAAGAATAACAATTACAAGAATGATATATTTCATTTCATATCACCCTGCCGATACTTTTTATAGCTTCTGATGTGGTTAACTGCGATACATCTGGGTATAAAGCAACACTGAAACTGATAAGTAGCATTAATTTCTCGTGCAACTGATTAAAATGTGACACTTTTTTCAAAAAGTTCTCTCCTATACATTATGGTAAAATATTATAATCAGAAATAATGAAGCAATTTTATATATTAATATTTATATAATAGGCAAGTATATGAAACTTACGTCACCGAAACAACTGTAAAAATCATAGAAAAGATACAATCCCATAGATTGTACGAACTTATAAACTACTTTTACATCAGCGTTCAATTCATTGTAAGCAGGAAATTAAAATCAGATTCAGGAAATTATGTTTGTTTTAACGTAACTATTCAGCCTGACTGTTTTAATGATGCAAAAAACAATATACTATGGCTTCATTCTATGTGTTAAAAAATATTCAGTAAAATATCATAAAAAACGTCTATCAATCTGAGGGGATTTGTATAGACCGCGAAGAAATACTTGCAGTTTATGAAGCTGGTCCAGAAGCAGTAGTAGAACTTGTAACTCGATTACTTGGGATAATTGAACATCAATCTCTCCAAATTGCACAACTTGAAGAGCGTGTCAGGCATTTGGAAGAAATGCTTGAAAAGAATAGTCGCAACAGTAGCAAACCACCTTCTACTGATTCTTATGCACGGAATAAACCAACCGTTAAAAGTCAAAGAAAAAAGACCAATAAGCATGTAGGTGGTCAAAACGGTCATCCTGGTACTACATTAAGAATAAATGATGATCCGGATGAAGTTATTGTTCATCCTGTTAATCAATGCGTCAATTGTGGGAGATCGTTAGCTTCTGTTCCCTCTGACTATGAAAGAAGACAGGTCTTTGACATTCCTCCTATAACTATCAATTGCATTGAACATCGTTGCGAGATTAAAACATGTCCCAAATGTTCTCATGTAAACAAAGCTCTTTTTCCAGATGGTGTAACTCAGCCGACTCAATACGGTCATCGAGTTAAGTCATTTGCAGTTTATTTGCACACTTACCAATTACTTCCTTATCAGCGTGTTACCAAGTTGTTCTCTGATATTTTGGGATGCAAGATAAGTCCTGCTACTTTGGTGAACACGGAACGTAGTTGTTTTGAGAAGCTTGGAGCTTTTGAAAATACAGTGAAACATCTCCTGAAAGAATCTCCTGTCATCAATCTGGATGAAACAGGAATGAGAATAAATGCAGTTCGTAATTGGCTTCATGTGGCAGGTACAGACAAACTGACCTATTATTTTGCACATCGTAAAGGGGGCTCAGAAGCAATGGATGCTATGGGCATATTACCAGGTTACACTGGTGTTGCAACACATGATTTTTGGAAACCGTACAACAAATATGAATGTCAACATTCATTATGTAATGCACATTTATTACGAGAGTTAACTGGAGCTTCCGAAAACAGTGATCAACAGTGGCCAAAGATAATGAGTGATCTCTTGATATGCATTAAACATCATGTTGATAATGATCTTTTAGATACTGAGCTAATTCAAAGGTTCAGTGAGGATTATGATCACATAACTTGTTTAGGAGTGAATGAAAATCCTCCTGATCCGGAATCAAATGTGCGGTCTAAAAAACGAGGACGTAAGAAGCAGACCACGGTAAAGAATTTGCTGGATAGGTTTATTGGCCATAAAGAGGATATCTTGCGATTTATGTACGACCAAAACGTTCCGTTTGATAACAATCAGGCTGAAAGAGATATCAGAATGACGAAAGTACAGCAGAAGATATCAGGTACTTTCCGCAGTGAACAGGGTGCAAAAAATTTCTGCCGTATAAGAGGATACGTGTCTACTGTTAATAAGAATTCTGAATCTGTTATCGATGCAATTAGTGCAATATTTTATGGCAATTCATTTGTTCCAAAGTTGCAGAATTGATCGTGGATGAAGAAATCAGCTTGGTGGAAGTGAGCTAGGCTGAATAGTTACGTTTTAACTAACTCATTTTCAACATAAAGTTTCAGAACTATGCGTTTCTCTATCCATTTAGAACTTAACTATGATAAAAGATAAGAATGGATGCCAAACTTATTCCAAAAATGTTAACACATCGATATCACAATAGAACTCATCGCTCAATGAAAAGATCACAAATAGATAGAATCTACCCATTTGCTCTTTTCTACATTAAACCCCGATATAGACTTCTTTTTTGTGTGGTACAAATTAAAATCTCAGACTACACCATGGTAGCTGAGGAATGAGTAGTATGTCAGCAGTGCGATCATAAGTGAAACAAACAGTGTTCCAAAACTGTACGAATTATAGCTAACGTTGTATTCTGTCATGATTTATCATGATAGTGATTAGTTCAATTCTATATAAAGTTTTCTTTTATTTGTCATGATTAATCATTTTATTTGTGACACTACGAACAATCCATATAATTAAGGTTAACAATAAATACGTACAAGAAAAACAGAGGAGATTAGATTTTCTTCAGATGAGGGAAAATATGGAAACTCAAGAAAACATGAATGATATAAAGAGATATTTTTCGCAGGAATGCTTTGCATCAAATTCAGGCATGGATCTGACCTTTGTCTCAAAAGGATATGCAAAAGCAGAGATGAAAATTGAAAAAAAACACCTTAATATCCTGGGCAGTGTCCACGGAGGAGCTATTTTCACATTAGCAGATATGGTGTTTGCAGCAGCATCCAATTCCCACGGAAATGTAGCAGTTGCTATTAATGTAGATATAGCCTACGTAAAAGCTGCAATCAAAGGCACCCTTTTTGCTGAAGCTAAAGAAACATCAATAAACCCAAAAATATCAACGTATGTAGTAAATGTAACTGATGAAGAAGGAGACACTGTTGCCATATTCAACGGAATGGCTTACAGGAAGAAGAATAAACTTGAGATTCCTGAAGAATAAAAGTAATTTTCTAATTAATTACGGTAAGAATGATAAAAAATGATAAAAAATAATTAAAAAAGCTGGATTATCAAACCAGCTCTTTTGGTTACCTGCTCAAAGAGCGTTCCTTCTGTCTATAACCTTTTGAGATTTACCCGCAGTGCGCGGAATAGACCCCTTTTCAGCCAGTTCTACATTGGTCCTGATATTAAGCACGCTTTTCAATTCATTTTCAACGTGCTTGCGTACAGCAGCAAGATCTTTCAACTCACCTGTGAAAGCATTTTCCTCAAGTTCCACCTTTACGGTAATCTCATCAAGCATCTTTATATTCCTGTCAAGAATGACCTGGAAATGTTCTGTGATCTCAGGAATGTTGACAATGACATCTTCTATCTGCGAAGGGAATACATTTATGCCCCTGACGATAAGCATGTCGTCAGCCCTTCCAAGAAGCCTCGATATACGAGGGGTTGTACGACCGCATGAACACTCACTCTCAAGCAGCCTGGTGATGTCACCGGTCCTGTATCTAATAATTGGTAGCGCTTCCTTTGTGAGGGATGTGAGTACAAGTTCTCCTTTTTCTCCTTCTGCTACCTGCTCACCATTCTCATCAAGCACTTCGACAAAGAAATGGTCGCCCCATACGTGAAGACCGTCCTGTTCCTTACATTCAAAAGCAACTCCCGGACCCATGATTTCTGAAAGACCATAGGAATCATATGCCTTGATATTCAAAGCACTTTCAAGCTTTTTTCTGGTGTTGGAGGACCATGGCTCAGCGCCAAAACATCCAACTTTTAGGGAAAGCTTGTCCACGATGTCCATTTCCTTTGCAGTTTCTGCAAGATAAAGAGCATAAGATGGAGTACAATGTACTGCAGTGACACCGAAATCAATCATCATTTCAAGCTGCCTGCCCGTGTTGCCTGTGCCACTTGGAACTGTCATGGCACCCATTCTTTCCACACCGTAATGGAAACCAAGACCCCCTGTGAACAGTCCATAGTTCACAGCGTTCTGGAAAATATCATTATTATCAAGACCAACCATGGTGAGATTTCTTGCCATGAGGTCTGACCATGTTTCAATATCATTTTTGGTATAGCCAACAACCGTTGGTTTTCCAGTAGTACCTGAAGATGCGTGAATTCTCACAATATCTTTCCTTGGAACTGCAAAAAGCCCAAAGGGGTAATTATCCCGAAGATCTGTTTTTTTTGTAGTTGGCAACTTGCTGATATCATCCAGTGAGTTGATATCATCAGGGCTTATTCCAAGCTGCTTGAACTTCTCTTTGTAAAAAGGAACATTATTATAGACTGCAGCAACCGTTTTTTTTAAACGTTTCAGTTGTAGTTCGGCAAGTTCTTCCTTTTTCATCGTCTCGTATTTTGGCTGCCAGTAATTCATGAGAATATCTCCGCAAACACCTCTCATATGAGTACATCTTTAAGTGTTTAACCCTTTTTGTAAATACATATTTTTTCGTCAAATAAATGACGCAAATTAGACACCAAGATAGCACTATTATGAACAATGATTTTATTCATTGAGGTATGCGATAACATGACATGAATACTACATGAATATAATGGTCAGTATAGACTTATGATGCCTAAAATCATAGTTCAAATTAAAAATATTAAGGATGCTATATTTGCTTGTAGTAGTATCAATTTAGGTTTAATTGAACCGTGTCAGTGATAAAACACAAAGAGGATAGAAAACTTTGCATAAAAGCCTGTGACGAGGCACTTCAAAGATTAAAACCAATAGCTATTACAAAATTATACAATAGATTGTCTGATAATACAGGACTCGAGTCCCCAAAAAGGCGAGTTCAACACCATCAAGTAGCACAATATGTGTAAATTCTTCAATTCCACCCTTAAGAACAATGGAACACGGTATGATTATGTTGAGTATTTCATGGGACATACATTAGGTGATGTGAAAAATGCATACGATGATCTGGACCCAGAATTCCTGAAAAAGAAATATATGAAACTGTTGCCCTTCCTTTCCATTCGAAAGGAACTACCCTTCCCAAACACTTCTTAATTGTCCAAGTACCTGGGCAAAAAGATAAATATCATCCCCTTTACCCAAACACTTCCAAATAGCATAATGTCTGGGTAAAGACTTTTTTCTGAATTATTTCTTTTAGCTAAAAAATGATACTGGTGAAGGTTAATTAATAAAATCACCTTGTCCCAGACACTTCTTAATTCCCTAGTAGCTGGGCAAAAGGAAAAAATCCAATTACCTCCACCCAAACACTTCAAAATCATAAAATGAGTGGGGCAAGGGAACAATCTCACGGCAATCACTAGGACAGATTCCATCCAACTTGAACACAAAATATCTTCATCCTTCGGCATCCTGTCACAATTAATCCATAATTTCCACTACTCGCAATCGATCACACCATCACCCAGCGCATTCCAACTCCTAGCAAAAAAAGCCTCTCGTGCAAAGGTAACATATCTCTGATATCTCAGTACCAAAAAGTTCCTGAGAGATAGCACAGGAGGAAGAAAAACGAAAATTCCGACA
This sequence comes from Methanolobus sp. ZRKC5, assembly GCF_038446525.1. Classification (GTDB taxonomy): domain Archaea; phylum Halobacteriota; class Methanosarcinia; order Methanosarcinales; family Methanosarcinaceae; genus Methanolobus. Next base: position 2,960,789 of record NZ_CP151792.1, on the reverse strand, counting down.
ACTTATTGTTTCACATGAAAGTGTTCGGGCAAAAGAAGAAATCCCAAAAATACTAAAAACCAAAATTATCGGGAAACTATGAGATTATAAAAAAAGGACTCTGTAGAAATCCTCTAAATTATGGGGCGAATAACTGTACACGATTACTTAGTTTGTACTTGCTAATACTGGTACAATTACTCTAATTAAGCCAAATGATACTGATTTTAATAGGGTTTCTACAGAGCCCTTATTTTAATTGCATATCAAGCAAACATTGGTGGGTAAGAAGTAAAATACTACTGAAATTAGCATTAATTTTTATAAACTGTCATGTTCAGGCTATAAACAAAAGAGGTATTTGAGAAGCTCCCCCTCTCATATATTTACCCGGACTTGATACGATTTTACCCAAAAACCATCTTTCGTCCGGTTCACACTGGCTGCATGGCCAAGGGAACACTATCATTTGCAGTTCTAAAAAAATCCTCACATACGCACCGCATTAAATGTCAGTCACATATGTTCCTTATGAATTCACAGGACTACATTAAATGAAATAATTGACTATTCCAAATATCGTCTTATAATCTCTTTTAAACTATCTACATATACAGGTTTAAATATATATTCTGAAAAACCAGAGTTCAAGTAAAACTCCTCGTCATTCTTTCCCATAATTGAAGCAGTAATTGCTATCACTGGTATGTCTGAAGTTGATGAGTTTTTTTAATCTCCGTAGTGCATCAAGACCGTCCATTCCTAGCATTTATATGTCCATAAATATAAGATCAAAGTGAAACTTTTCTGTGGTTTCTAATGCAATTAAACCGTTTTCACGTGAACTACATTATGACCTTTAGACTCAACTACGTGCATAAGTAATTTAGAAGTTAAAATATCATCATCTGCGATTAAAACATGACTTATAGTACTTCACTTTCCATCTTTAACTGGAATTTCAAATATAAAAGTACTGCCATTTCCAAGTTCACTTTCAACCCATATCTTCCCGCTATGCAGCTCTACAAGCTCCTTTACAAGGGCAAGTCCAAGTCCGGTACCTTCATATTTTCGTGAGATGGATGAATCGATCTGGATAAAGGGTTTGAAAAGCTTTTTCAGATCATTCCTAGAAATTCCGATTCCGGTATCTATTACAGAGATACGGATTATCCCGTCATCTACTTCTGTACGGATGATAATCTTACCACAATTATCTGTAAATTTTATTGCATTACCAATCAGATTGTACAATATCTGTTTAAGCTTTGATTTGTCTGCCAGTATTTTTGGCATATTCTCAGGTAACTCTATACCTACAGTTATTTTCTTCTCTGACGTAAGAGTCTGCGTCATAGTTACAATTTCATCAATAATTGTTTTTACATCTACCATATCAAAACGTAGATTCATTTTTCCCGCTTCTATTTTTGAAACGTCAAGGATATCGTTGATGAGAGTTAGCAGATGATGTCCACTGTTGGAAATATGGTGCATAAAACCTTCCTGTTGGGGTACAAGTTCACCTGCTATTCCATCAAGCATAATATCTGAAAAACCGATTATTGAATTAAGTGGCGTACGCAGTTCATGACTTATATTGGCAATGAACTCGCTCTTAGTACGACTTGCGGTTTCAGCCTCAATCTTCGCATTGAGCATGGCAGCTTCAGCTTTTATCCTATCACTTATGTCTCTTCCCACAGCCTGAATGAGATTCTTTTGTGTATGTACTACTGAAGCACTTACATCTATGTAAAAAATATCCCCATCTGATCTTAACATTCTTGTTTCGTTACGTAAAGAGCCTTTCAATCGAAGTTCGATCACTTTTTCGATCATTTCTTCTCTTTCATCTGAAACGATCAATTCAAGAATTGATTTTTGTTTTAGCTCTTCTTCAGTATACCCAAACATTTCACAAACCGTTTTGTTAACATCAACTATCTTTCCATCGAAATCATGGATTATTATGCTATCACTGGCCTGTTCGAAAAGTGATCTGTATTTTTCTTCCCTAAATTTCAATTCGTCTTCTGCTTTTTTACGCTCTGTTATGTCTTGCAGTACACCAGTTACTTTTACGAGTTTACCATCTGTAATTTTAGGACGGCCACTTGTCCTGACCCATTTATGATTTCCTTTTGCAGTGATGAATTCCAGTTCATGGTCATATGGTTCACCTTTTTCAATAGCGTTATTGATTGCATTTTCAATGATCTCCCTTGATTCGAGTGGGAAGAAGGACAAACCATTTTCAACACCGATAGCTGCATCGTTGTCGAGTTCATGAATTCTAGCGGTTTCCGGTGTCCATGTAGCCTCACCGGTTATCAGGTCTAGCTCCCATCCACCAATTTTTCCAATCCTTCCTACTTCATTCAGGAGTGCTTCACTTTCTCTTAGTTTTTCTTCAACTTCTTTACGTTCAGTGATGTCATGGTAATTCAACAGTATTCCATTGATGATTGGTTCATGCAAGAGATTAATGGCTGTGAATTCAATCCATTTGTAACTGCCATCTTTGCAACGGTACCGGGATTCTGTATTTACTGTGGTATATGGCCTACTAATAACAGTTGCGAAGACTTCCTGCGTATGGTCTAGGTCATCAGGATGTATATTTTCCCATGTTGAAACACCTACAACTTCTTCTGGCAGCCATCCGAACCATTTCTCTATATTTGGACTTTTGTACTTATTGATACCATCTTTATCAACGATTGCTATCACATCAGATATGTTAGCAATCATTGCGCTCTGCTTTTCTTCACTATCTTTAAGAGCTTTTTCTGTCTTCTTTTGTTCGGTAATGTTCCTGAACTCAACAACCCTTACCTGTTTCCCTTTATGAGGGATACTCTTTGCTTCCAGTCGGAGAGGATATACACTACCATCTTTGCGAAGTCCCATTACTTCATATGGCTTTTCATAACCCTGGAAGATATTGTCCATTACAGTGCTTCTGAATGATTCTGCAATGAGCAGCAGTCCATCCATTCCTACCATTTCTTCATATGAGTAGCCGGTTATTTCAGAAAGACCTCGGTTGCAATCAAGGATCATTCCCTTGTCGTGGATGGAAATTCCGCCGAAAGATGCGTTATGCAGTACTTTGAACCGTTCCTCGCTTTCCCTGAGTTCAATTTCAGTTTCTTTGTGTTTAGTGATATCCAATACAGTAAAAGTAACACCCTTTGTCATATCAGAACTATCTATAGGTGTTGAGGACAAAATAACATCAATAATAGTACCGTCTTTTCTTTTTAATCGAGTCTCCACTGTCCCTGTTCCTTTTTTTTTGATCTGTCTGTACTTTTCATTACCTACATAATCAAAATCTTCCTGAGTAGGATACAACATACTTGCAGGGCAACCAAGAAGCTCATCAGGAGTATAACCTACAATTGCAGACATACGTGGGTTAATATCTACAATAACACGATCAATAACAACACCGATCCCAACTGGTGCGGCTTTGAAGATACTATCCAATCGTTCTTCATTTTGTTGTATCAAGTTCTGTGCTTTTTGTTTCGATATCGCAAGAGCAATTCTGTCGGCAAGGCGTTCGAACAGAGCTATCATCTCAGCCGTGAACATTTCTTTACATGAGTCGTTCAACTGGATCAATCCCAGAGCTTCCCCCTGGCTACGAAGCGGTATCAATGCAACCGATTCATATCCTTCTCCATTGCAACGGTTGCGCGTACGTGTCAGCCTGTCCGATTCATCTGTGCTGGCCAGAAGCTCAGTGCTGGAATTAGTCCAGAAGCTTCCATGAGCAGTGAAAAAAGGCATGTCAGGGTTGAAGCGACCGTGAATGACATTCCCGCACATGCATTCAAGTATAGGGTTTCCGATCTCATCCCTGATGATGTTCCCATTGCGATATTTGGAACAAAGTGAATTCTCCAGAAGCACAAAGCTCTCAGGGAAGCCTTTTGTCTGATAGTAAGGGTAGTCTTCTCCTTCCTTTAATCTGATACCGACAGCTTCACAGCCTGACCACTTCTGCAACAGCTCGATCGTGGATGGAATGAGTTTATCCTGGTCGTTGGCATACTTTAAAAGACTGAGCAGATCAGTAGTTATCTCACGTTCGGCTTCTGCAAGTTTCTCTTTGCTGATATCTTTCAGGAAACAAATAAAACCCGAACCTGCTTTTTCCGAGTATGTCATACTGATTTTTATATCCAGTATGCTGCCATCTTTTATGCGGTGTTTTGTCTCGAAACAATCATTTCCTTTTTCCATCACTTTAAGAAGGTAGATTGTAGTCTGCCCTGAACTCTTGCTAGCTTCCAGATCAGATAATCTTTTATCAAGTAGTTCTTCGCGTGTATAACCACTGAGGGTGCAGTATGCCTTGTTCACTTCAAAGATTTTCCCATCTTTATTAAGATACAAGGTAACTATTCAGCCTGATAAAAACGCTATCAATAACAATCTTGACAAAAAGTTGAAACGTAAATTTCATTAGGATCATTTATTTTGATTGTTGCTATTGATTGCTTTTTTGATTGTTAGATTGTTAGTGAGCAGACATCTCTATTTCGATGAAATCAGTACCAATAGGCAAATCGTGCCAGGCTGAATAGTTACGATACAAGTAACCATCAATAGCATTTTCAATGATGGTTCTGTAAAGTTCCTCTTGTGTGCATACTGAATTATTTGTCATAACTTTTCATAACCCCAATAGATTTAATTATTGTGTAGCATTCTTTTGAATGACGAAATTATTACTATAACATACTAAAAATGAGGATATTTGAAAATGAATTCACTTTTATACATCCATCAGCATAATATATATATGCTCTTAAATGAAATCATGCTTATCAGTTAGCTAACTGATTTACATGCTCCATTTTAAAACAAAACATTTAACATTGCTTATGAGAAGTGAACATCTGAATCTGTCCTTTTTTCATTTTAAAACTCCTTTAAACGTGTGACTAGCAATTCCAATTGTATTTCCAGTTCAGGCACCAAAATCACAACTTCATTGATTTCATTTGCATAGGCAAATTTCTCCATATCTGCTGTAATTTTGCTTAGAACTTCACCACCCATGTTTCCAGAGGAACCCCTAATCTTATGAGCACACTGGATAATCTCACTTATTTCTTTTTTCTCCATTACTTTTTTTAATTCATTCATCTGCTTCGGCGCATCTTTCAGGAAAATCCCTATTAAACGTCTGGCCAGATCAATGTCATCCGACATTCTTTCCATAAAAGCATGTTTATTGAATATCAGTGGGTCTGCCGGATTCTTAATTGCCCCCATAGTATGGTCCACATGCTCATTTTCCTGCACTGCCTTTGACCATTTTTTTATCAGGTCAATCAACGATTGCAATGAAAACGGTTTTGAGACATAATCATCCATGCCAGCTTCAAAGCAACGTTTTTTATCATCTGCCATGGCATGTGCAGTCATTGCTATGATAGGAATATCATGATCAAGTACTGCTGATAGAGGGTCTCTTATGTGCCGGGTAGCTTCAAGCCCATCCATTAGGGGCATCTGCACATCCATTAACACCAGGTCGTATGAAATTATTTCAAGAACCTTTATTGCTTCTGCACCGTTCGTTGCAATGTCTGCGCTAAAACCTATTTTTTGTAGCATGCTTTGGGCTACATTCTGGTTCACTATGTTATCTTCCACCAGCAAAATCTTCAAATCACTACTATGCATTTCGTTACTGTCATGAGATTTTACGTAGGGCTGTGGATTATGAACCGGTCTGCTCATGCTAAGTACATCACATAATATTTTGTGCAGCTCAGATGGTCTTACTGGTTTGGTGAGATAAGCTCTGAAATTTGTTTTGTCCTGTGAGTGAAAACTTGAATCACATCCCAGAGAACTTAGCATTATTAGGCTGATATCTTTGAGTTTCTTGTCAGATTTAATGACACGTGCAAGGGATTCGCCATCCATTCCTGGCATCTGCATATCTAATAGTGCTATCTGGAAAGGTTCACCTGAATCATGTGCTTTATAAAGGGCCTGGAGAGCCATAGGACCATCTTCCACCATCTCTGCTTTTATGCCCCATGAAGAGAGTTTTGTAACGAGTAATTCACGATTGGTAGCATTATCATCGACAACAAGTACATGCGCTCCCCCTATATCAGAAAATAAATTATTCTTGCATCCACTTCCTGTTTGCCTCATAAAACTGGCAGTGAACCAAAACTCAGAACCCTTTCCTTCCGTACTCTGAACACCAATCTCACCCCCCATCATCTCCACAAGCTGTTTGGAAATAGCAAGACCAAGTCCTGTGCCACCATACTGACGTGTTATGGATGTATCCACCTGGCTGAACTTATCAAAAAGAAGGTTCTTTTTATTATAAGGTATACCAATTCCTGTGTCCCTTACCGAGAAACGCAACCTGGATTTTGAGTCTGTCTCAGAATCAAGAGTTACTCGTACAACTACCTCACCCTGTTTTGTGAACTTAACTGCATTACTGATCAGATTTGTCATTACCTGTTTTAGGCGAGTTGAATCGCCTTTGATGTACAAAGGTACATCCGGATCAGCCTCATATATGAACTCCAGTCCTTTATCGTGAGCTTTTACAGATAGCATGGTAGCTAATTCATCAAGGAGATTTTGCAGATCGAACTCAATATCTTCAAGTTCCAATCTACCAGCCTCTATTTTAGAGAAATCCAATATATCGTTGATAAGTTCAAGCAACGTCTCACTACTGGTCTGTACAGTATCAGTATAATGCCTTTGTTCTTCATTTAGTTCAGTATCCAGAAGGAGACCAGTCATACCAATGATGCCATTCATTGGTGTACGGATCTCATGGGACATATTGGCCAGAAACTCAGACTTTGCTTTGTTTGCAGCCTCTGCTGAAATTTTGCTTTTCTCCAAAGCACTATAGTTTCTGCTGTTCTTCAGAGATATGGCAGCGTATTCACCAAATGTTTTAGCAAGTTTGGCATCGTTTTCGTTGAAATCACCATCTTTATGGGAAAAACCCATTATTCCTTTTGTTTCGCCTTCTATGTTCAAAGGAGAAAACAGGACATTAGGTAGGACCATGTGTCCTTTTGGCATATATTCCACCCATTTGCTCTTCATGAAATCATTGTTATACACTACCTGCCCGGTAGCGTACGCTTCAGCACGCAGTCCTCTTAAAGGCATAGGAAGATCAGGATTCACGGAACATGGCATACCTCCATCTTCTAAAAACAGTAATTCATTCTCCTGCCCAGATCCTGATAAAAGTGCTACATACCCGGCTTTTGCCCCGATGACCCGTGCACACGCATCAAATATATGCCTTGATACTGCGTTAAAATCATTTGTTTCAAGGATGGCCTGAGTTGCATTCAAAAGTTCGGCAATCTCTGTTTCTTTTTGCAGTGAGTTGGTCAATGACCGTCTCAAGTTCAAATCTGCCTGTTTGCGTGGTGTTATATCAGTGTGGGAACCTGCCATCCTGTAAGGTATTCCATTTTCATCCTTCAATGCTTCTCCTCTTGATAGAATCCATATGTGGCTGCCATCTTTGTGCTTTAAGCGGAATTCAATATGAAATTCAGAGATATCACCTTTCAGATATTGTTCTAAATATTCCATCACCCCAGGTCTGTCATCAGGGTGAATTCCTCCCTCAAATGTTGAATATTCATTAGGTAGCTCTGAATCTTTATAACCAATCATCTCTTTCCACCTGGGAGATAGGTATAAAGCGTTATCACGCAGATCCCAATCCCATATGCCATCCTGTGAACCATTCACTGCCAGCAAGAATTGTTCCTGGCTTTCTTCAAGCTCATCTGCGTACATCTGCAGTTTTTGTTCTGCAAGTTTACGTTCAGTAATATTTATATGAGAAATAACAACTTTACATGGAAAAGTATCAGAGCTTTCAAAAGGTCGGACCTTACCTATGAACCATCTTTCTTTTTCCGGAGAATGACATGAATACTCAAGCTCAAAATACTCCTTCGTTCCCGTCATCACATCTTCAATACCTTTAGCAAATTGTAATCCGAGGTCTGAGTCTTTACCCTTTGAACTTTTTGCAATTGTAATATAATTTGTTCCTTCACTCACTTTTTCAGTATCTGCTGAATTAGCAATGGCAAAATCATTCCATGATTTATTCGTTTTTATGATATTGCCGTTCTCATCCAACACGCAAATATTCGCCTCTAAGGAATCCAATGTGGATTGGTTCAAAGTGTTTAATTCTTTAATGGTTTGCTCTGCATACCAGTTATCAGTGATATCGCGACCTACACCCACCAATCCTATAGTTTTACCTGTAGAATTATACAAAAGTGATTTTATCGTGTCAAGCAATATTCTTTTACCATCTGGATATGTTACCCATTCTTCGTTGTGTCTGGCTTTACCTTCTTCCAGCATTAGTTTATCGTTCATTCTGAAAATATCAGCAACTTCTTTATTAAACAGATCATAATCTGTACTACCAATTATCTGGTCCCTGTTCCTACCAACAAATTTTGAAAATTCGGGATTGCAGCCAAGATATACTCCATGACGATCTTTGAAAAATATCATATCGGGTATCGAATCAAGAAGACCTGTTAGCAAAGACCTTTTTTTTTCAAGTTTATCTTCTGCCAGCTTTCGATCAGTTATATCCCTGAATGCTGCCACGCGAACCTTTGAGCCAGAATATGCGATATCATAGGCTTCTATTTCAACTGGAAATACAGTTCCGTCTTTTTTCACAGCACGAATTTCATAGGGTTTTGCATTGCTTTTAGACATCTGATGCCTTACGCAATTAATATCCTCTGGATGAACAAGTAATTCCAGGATGTTCTTGCCCAAAAGTTCATCCTTAGGGTAACCGGTAATTCGGCTTAGAGCTTCATTAACTTCCAGAATCATACCATTATCATGAACAACGATACCCTCAAAGGTCACATCTGAGAGCAAACGGTACTTTTCCTGACTTTTAAGCAATGCTTGTTCCATTAGTTTGTGCTGCGTGATGTCTCTGGCTATTCCTTCCAGTGCAACCAGATTATTATTTTCATCATAAATACAAATGTTTTTTTGCTCGATCCAGATAATTGTACCATCTTTTTGTACCCAGCGAAGCGTTATAATATGTCGATCTTTGTGTTCTCCTTTTGACATATCTTCTAGCAAGTAGCGATCATCGGGGTGCACAAGTTTAAAACCCAGGTCTGGATCTTCATAATGTTCCTCTGGCGTGTAACCTGTGATCTTAGTGGCTGCAGGACTAACGTACGTGAATCCTCTTTTAGGTGCAAATTCATAGCGATATATCAGATCATCAGCATTTTCAGCTAATCTTCTGAAGCGTTGCTCGCTTTCAGTTAGTTTCTTTTCTGCATTCTTGCGTTCTGTGATGTCACGGAACACAGTAGCAAAGATATCCTTATCTACCTGATAAGCACTGATGCTATAGTGTCGCTGCAATGGTTCTGAGAACTCTTCAAAATTAACAGGAATACCAATAAGTACCACATTTCCATATGTTTCTATCAAGGATGAATTTTCAATACCGGGAAGAACTTCAGTTGCGCGCCTTCCCAGAACTTCCTCTACTTTCAATCCGGTCTGCTCTTCAAATGTATCATTTGCTTCAAGGAATACGTAGTCTACTGGATTGCCTTGCTCATCCCGAATAATCTGATGGATAGCCACACCACTTACGGAATTTTCAAACAGACCGCGATACTTGCTTTCACTATCTTTCAATGCTTTTTCAGCGCCAATTTGTCCTATAATACCCCATACAGAATCCATGAGTAAAGTAAGTTGGAGCTTATCATTCTCCACATAATTTGATTCTTTATTTGCAACCCCTACAACAGCAACAATTTTATTGTTCCTGAAAATCGGTACAGTCATAAAGTTATCAAGTATAACGTGTCCTTCAGGGTAACCTTTCTTCAATGCATTTGAAGTATTGAAATAATTCAGGATTATAGTTTTACGCTGTCTAACTGCATCTCCCCAGATTCCTGTGTCCTCTAGATTGTAAATAGTCTGAGGTTCGACAATTTCACAATCCTTCATTACATCTTTGGACCATGTATTCAGAGTGAATTCCTTTTTTTTCTCACTATAATAGTATATGTAACCTATTTTGCTTCCTGTGAGTTTAATAGCTTCATTAAGTGCAAAATCAAGTAACTCCTGAATGGAAGCATGTTTTGATTGTAGAATAGCAATGATACTCTTTAATCTAGCTTCATTTAGATGCAATTCAGCTTCAATATTTTTTTCTGCTGTGATATCATGAATAATAGAATATAGCAAATTTTGTCCTTCAATTGAAATGGGTCCACTATGTACTTCAACGTCACGAATTTCACCATTTGCCAATTGATGTTTAAAGATAAAATGTTTTGCGTCTTCATAATTTGCCTTTTTTATATCACCAATTAGTTCTTTTTTTGGCAAAATATTTATTTCACCGATATTTTTGTTGGTAATGTCATCGTGTGTCCAACCGTAGTATTTGCAGGCAGCATTATTAGCATCAACAATATCCAAACTTTTAGGATCAATTAACAACATTACAGAATAACTATCATTAAATAATGATTTGTATCTTGCTTCACTCTCTTTCAAAGTTTCGTCAAGCTTCTTGAGAACAGATACATCCACAAAACATTCAAGTAATTTTTCCTGGCCATTTAAGATGATCTTTTTTATAGATATCATTACAGTTGCAGCACTACCATCAGCACGCAACATAATCGTCTCAGAATTATCAACTACCTGCCCTAAATCATATATCGGACAGGAGCCTTCACACGCGGGGCATAGGAATGAGTGGCATGTATGCCCTACAATCTCATTTTCAGCAGCTCCAAGCATATTTGCTGCGTATTCATTAGCTCTTTCTATAACATGTGTTGATGGGTCAACAATGATGGCTCCCATAGGAAGATTCTGAAAAATATCAATTTCAAAAGAGGAGGTTCCTGTATTCTTTAAATTTAAATCTCCTGTCTTTTTATTATTTTCGGACTGTTCTTCCTCGTTATTGTACATCATTTGCCCTCTATTGATAACTATGTTCTGTTTTGCTTATAAAATAGAATCGTTTTACATTTTGTTCATTGAATTTTGTTTAAGAATGTACTTTTGCATGATGAGGTCCTTTCCAAATTAAAAAAGAAATTGCTTTGGTTTGTAAAAACAATTAATAATTAAAAAATAAAATTATGCAGGAATAGATCCCGCATTTTCCAAATGATGGATTTGCACTTTTTGCTCTTCAGTGAATATTTGATCAATGTCAAGCAAAATTAGCAATCTATCATCAAGTTTGCCAACACCATCTATGTATTTTTCACTGATATTTGAAGTTATCATGTCTGGTGCACGTTCAATATCCTCTGCAGAAACTCTTAGCACTTCTGTCACAGCATCCACTACCATCCCGGCAACAATATTACCAATTTCCACAATCACTATTCGAGATTGATCATTGAGTCCTTCATTAGAAAGGTTGAATTTGGTTGCAAGATTTATTACCGGAATTATCTTATTTCGAAGGTTTATGATACCTTCTACATAATCTGGTACATGAGGAATTTTAGTAATATCAGGTATTCGAATAATTTCCTTTACACTCGATATCTGTACGCCATACTCTTCATTTGAAAGCTGGCAAATGACAAGTTGAAGTAGCTCTTTTGCAGAGCTACTATTATTTATTGTTGATTCTGACATTTAGAAACCTCGTTCAATTAGACAAGTACTTGTTGCTCTACTTTAGCTAATTGTAACTCTTCTTTTTTGTTATTGGTCATATTTCTTGTTCCACTATTGTCCTCATTGATCGTGAATTTCGCAGCTCCCTGCAATAGGACATTGGCAAGATCTGCAAGCTCCTGGGCAGATGATGAGAGTTCCTCCATGGAAGCTGTCTGTTCCTGCACCGATGCAGCTGCCTGTTCTGTACCGGCAGCAGACTGTTCAGAAATTGCGGATACTTCCTCAATGGAAGAAGTAATTTCCTCAATACTGGCAGCTTGTTCCTCAGCTGCAGCAGCAATATCCTGCGCCATCTTTGCAATTTCCTCGCTACTTTGAACAGTAGATACTACAGAATCGACCGTTTTCCTGAGGGTTTCTGAACCAGTTAAAACTTTATTTGTACCTATCTCCATAGCATCTACGGCTTCATGACTACCGTTTTGCACATCCTGAATAAGCACAGCTATTTCTTTAGCTGCACTGCTTGAATTTTCTGCAAGTTGCCTGACCTCATCAGCAACAACTGCAAAACCTCTGCCATGCTCCCCAGCACGGGCTGCCTCAATTGCAGCATTGAGTGCAAGAAGGTTGGTCTGGTCAGCGATACTTGTTATGAGATTAACGATCTCCCCTATCTGTTTGGATTTTTCGTCAAGATCACGAATGACACCGGCGGATTCTGATACAGCATCCTGTATTTCATCCATCTGAACAAGAAGCTCTTCAGACCCTTTGCCAATATCTCTAATAGTCTCACTTGCTAAGGTTGAATTTTGAGCAGCATTTTGTGCATTTGTTGCAATTTCCTGAACACTTTGAGTCATATCACTCATTGCCCGGGAAACCTCCTGTGCTTTTGATGATTGTGAGTGTGCGCCACTTGAAATCTGAGTTACTGTTGCAGAGACCTGACTAGAAGCCGCTGTCATTTCTTCAGACGATGCTGAAATTTCCTGTGAAGTTGAAGCTACTTTAGAAGAACCCATCTGAACGTCTGAAATAAGACCACACAAGTTTCCCACCATTATTTTTAGGGCACCGGAAAGTTGTCCGAGTTCATTGGAAGACTTGTTATCCAGTTCGACTGTAAGATCACCGGCAGCAACTTTATTTGCTGCATCTAGCATTTCATTAACAGGCTTTGATATCATATTTGAGATGAAGAAAGCCATTATAGCACCTGCGATCAAAGCCAGAACAACCATGATAATCATTGTCTGGATAGAACTAGCCATTTCCTGCTCCATCTTTTCTTTCTGATCAGCACGAGCATCTTCAGTAATAGATTCCACGCTTGCAACGGATAGGAGAATATCTTCATGTGCAACTTGCTGTTGTTGTACATATGAAGCATACTGATTGAAATCAGTCAGGTATGCATTTGCTCCCACAATTACATTTCGAGCAGTCGTTTTGTCATTTTGATCATGGAAACTACTCTCCATCTGCGTTGCGATTTCAATAATATTATTTGTAAGCTCGTTTACGTTATCTGCATATTTTTGCTCACCGTGCATCATAAAACGAAGTCTTTCACCACGACAATCTAAAACCAACTGAAGAAGCAGATTCGCATTCTTTACATTTTCTACTTCCTCTTCAAGAATACTTTTGTCAGCATTTTGTACAAGCGCAGTCTTATAATCATTTTCCTGTTTAACTAAAATCTCAGTAATTGAGTCACTGAACATTAAACCATTTTGTATCATTGATTGTTCAGCTTCTTCCTTATTAGCTTCAAGACTTACATAGTTATTAAAACTAGCATCAAAGGAATTGACAGCTGATAGAACATCATCCATCTGTTTATCATTTACAGGGTCTTCAAATATCTCTTTTGATGACTCTGCCTGAGCTATCAATTTATCCACAGAATCTTCAACCTCTGCAACAGAACTTGCATCCTTATTTAATTGATACTCTGCCTGTGCATTATTTGCATCTTTCATGTATTTGACCAGACGGTTCATGTCGTCTGCCTTAACTACCCTGTCATCAATATTTTTCATTCCATCGTAACCGCTATATCCCACAATAGCAGTGAGTAGCAATATTATTGCAAAACTTCCTATTAGTAAATTTTTAATTTTTACATCTTCAAACATACCTTGAACACTCCAGGTAACAAATTATTATTTTGATTTTCAATTAATTTAACACAATTATTTAATAATTCTATTAGCAACTATTCATTTGTTGATAATATAAGCAGTTAATATATAAAAATATACTATATATAAATATGTGGGTATTTTGTCATAGTATCATTTCGTATTGAGCCCCACATTTTCTAATATGGAATAAAAAAAGGCTTTGGTAATTAAACATCGTTATATAATATGATGGCCTCTTTTTATATATGAATTGTCCAAAGTGTAAGAGTTCCAGTCATAAGAAGAACGGTAGGATTGATGGTCGACAACGCTACAAATGCCATGATTGTGGATACAACTATTCAGTAGATATAAAATCCACCGCTAGCCCCGTATCTGTTAAGCGACAGGCTTTACAACTCTATCTGGAGGGGTTGGGATTTCGTTCAATTGGACGTTTTTTGGGCGTTAGTCATGTTTCTGTTCAAAAATGGATTCGAAAATTTGGTAGTGAATTAGAGGATCTAAAAAGTGAAAATGAGATTTCTGTTGTGGAATTGGACGAGATGCATACTTATATTGGGAATAAAAAAACTACTGCTGGATATGGATTGCTGTTGATAGATATGGGAATAAATTCATCGATTGCTCTTTTGGCAGCAGAGGAACAAAAACAGGACAAAAACTCTGGAAAAAATTAAAGACAAAAGAGATTGGAGAAGTAATGACGGATTATTGGAGAGCATATGCCAAGTTTGTCCCAGAAACATCCATACTCGATCAAAAGCAGAAACATATACTGTTGAAGGATACAACAGCATATTTAGGCATTTCCTGGCAAGACTAAGGAAAAAGTCAAAGTGTTATACTAAAAGTCTTGAAATGCTAAAAATCTCCGTTTTGCTCTTGATGAAATATAGGAATAAAGAACTAGCTATGTTTAATTAACAATGCCTAAAAAAATTATAGGTACCACCAACTAAGAAGATCTAATAAAGTTAGTTTATTTGGTAGTTCTGTGACAATCCATAGTCACATATACATATAATAATATTTTTAGTTATATGAAAAAATAATACTGTTACACAAAAAGATAACAAGTAAATAAAGAGCTAGAACATTGCATGGTAACTGTGCTGTTGCACACATCAGGTATCCCACAACAAAAATCGCAAGTAATTGATAAAAAAGCAAGGGGATATCTTCAAACTTACAGGTTGAAGAGATTGTGGGGGTCGTGCAAAGAACAACAATCTGGATATGTCAGCATCAATTGATATTTGGCTCTGTAGAAATTCCCTTCATCCAAATAAATTACAGATAAATTCATCTCCTGTACCGGGGTAAGTACCTGCCAAATATTCGTTTAGTAGATAACACAAATAACATAATATCTTCGTACATCTGTGGTTCACAATTAGTTAATAATATGATTTTTGCAGAGTAGGAGATAAACAAATACAAAAATTATAATATGACTCCAAGAGACTAGCAAGACAATTGAAAATAAAAAAATAAATTGTGGTGTGAGATTCACCACTATTTATTCAACAAATATTAATTTACCATCATCTCCCGGATCAACTTGGTATCTTGCAACAAGTTTCCATTGGTAATCTTCATTCACCTTGTTGATGGTCCATACATCATAATCCCAATGTACCCTGTCACCATTTTCATCAAGTTTTGCCCATCCTGTGATACCGAAGTACTTATTCGTAAGCGCACTAATTGCCATCTTTATACTCTCATCATTATCTGTTACGGCATCAGTATCTACAAATGTAGCTATCCAAAGAGCATCATATGCAGATAATGCATAGGTTTCAGGCACTCTTCCAAGCTGTTCTTCAATTCTGGATTCAATCACTTGATATTCGTCATTCTCTTCCTCATATCCATATATTGGTGACTTGATGTTAACTGCTGCAGCAAAACTAGCTACATCATTATCGTTAACAAGTTCCTTGTTTAGTGCTATGCCATCACTTCCATACCAGTTAATCGTTGTCAGTGCAGGATATGTTTGGGCTAAAGTTAATACCTGTTTCGCTTCTCCATAAGAACAAAGAAGCACAGCTACAGAGCTTTCATCGTATTCAGAAGTGGCTGCAATTACTTTTTCATTAAGTAATTCTACTTCTGTGAAAAGGTCTTCATTATTAGTTTCATATGTAACACCTTCCAATACTGTACCACCGAGAATTTCAAAACTCTTTTTTGCTTCATCTGAGAGTCCATTGCCCCATACATCATTCCTGTATATAGGAACTACAGCATTGATTTCCTCTTTATTCATGAGCGTAGCCAGTACCTTTCCCTGATTTGTATCATCTGGTACAAACCTGAATAGATTGTCATCAGGAATTGCTAAAGAAGATGCAGTTGATGCAGTACTCATGAGAGTAATACCATTTTCAGTTGCATATTGCAGTACAGCTTCTGCTTCATTGCTTGCTTGCGGACCAATAACAATCTTTATTCCTAGTTCATCAAGGTTCTTGAGTTGTTCCAGAGCTTTTTCCGGATTACTCTCAGTGTCCTTTATTATTAGTTTTATATTTTTTTCAGAACCAAGTCCTGCTAAATAGTCATTAATATCCTCGCTTGATAATTCCAGTGCAGTCTGGCTTGATTCACCGATAGAGTCAAGGTTACCCGTAAGTGGCAAAAGAGCCCCGATAGTAATATCATCAGATTCAACTAATGTTTCTTTAGTCGATTCAACGCATCCTATTCCAAGAATTGCCATAAGTATAATAGTAATTAAAATGCCGGTTGTTTTTTTGTAACTATTCAGCCTGATAAAAACGCTATCAATAACAATCTTGACAAAAAGTTGAAACGTAAATTTCATTAGAATCATTTATTTTGATTGTTGCTATTGATTGCTTTTTTGATTGTTAGATTGTTAGTGAGCAGACATCTCTATTTCGATGAAATCAGTACCAATAGGCAAATCGTGCCAGGCTGAATAGTTACGTTTTTTTTATAATATAATCACCTGTTGATAATACAACCCATTTACACTATTTATATATTTTGATTTATATTGATAGTGTATGCCAATGTTACAATTTTTTCTTCATTCAATACTAAACACATACAAAGCTCAAACCATTAGCAGACATGCTATGAAAGCAAACAGAACAGAAATAAAACAAGTTATAAATAAGATGAAATAACGGCTCTGTAGAAAACCTACTTTAAATTTTATTTTTACCTATTAATTTAAAAAGAATAAATCCCCTTAGCATTATCTGCTACCGAAAACACATAGGGGATGATTGTGTTTTGTCTAATAAGTACTTAAAGTTTGTTGATACAGCGTTAGCTGTATCAGGAAACTCACACCTTCAGATATATAGCTGTAAATATTCTAAAAGAAAATACACCCAGCACCAGTTACTGACACTTGTTTTACTGAAAGAATACCTCAATGAGGATTGTCGAGATATAGTTGAAATAGTAGAATTAATGGATAAAGTCAAACAAAGAATTGGACTAAAACAGGTTCCACATTTTACTACTCTTCATAAATTCATTACAAGATTGAATTCAATCTATTTTAGTGGATTGTTGCAGCAAACACTAAAACTGTTTTATTCTCGTGGAGAGAGGATAGAGATTACTGCTATTGATTCAAGTGGGTTTACTAGTGGCCATTGTAGCTACTATTATTCGTGGAGGACAGGAAAGAAACGAAGATCTTTCCTGAAAACAAGTATCTCTGTTGACACTGGAAAGTTCATAATTCCTGGTTTCAAGATATCAGGTAAACCTGTTCATGATGCAAAGCATGCATTGGCATTACTGAAACAATGCCATAAGAATCGTAGATCCAAGTATTATATCATGGACAAAGGCTACGATTCAGAAGAAATACATTCGATAACAAGAGAACAATTTAAAGCTATAGCTATGATCCCTTTGAGACTAAGAAAAAGAAAAAGGATCAAAGGAAAGTACCGTAGAAAAATGGAACAGGAATTTAACAGAGAATTATACCATAACAGAAAACTGGTTGAAACGATGTTCTCTGTTCTGAAAAGGAAATATAGTGAAGAAATAAGGGCAAAAGTGTGACAAGAAGTTACAATATGAATTGCTTAACAGCTATTCCTTCCATTCGGGATAATCCTACTGTGGGATGCATAGAATGGTAACATCATTGTGTTAAGCTCACAGGACAATGTGGAAAGCAAGGAATTCCAATCCTTGACTATCTGCTAGGATAAGGAAACTATGAAGAGTATAATGCAAATCATCGTAAGGGTCGTTATGATTGATAAGCGAAATGGAATGATACGCTTAGACCAAAAGGTATGGAATCAGGCCATAATGGTTTTTTGCACATTATGGAGAATGGACACAGATTCCCGGCCTATAGATGGCTTCTAAGGTTTCCGTGATTATTCATATTATAGAACTTGGTAAGTCCCATGTGCTCCTGTAAAAAAAAAAAAAAGGTAGTTAATTCGTGAGAATGAACAATAGCACAGGGGATAAAGGAAACGGTAGAAAGCAAATGGCAGTCTGTAATGGAGTGCATAGAGGTTCAAAATTTGCCTTGTCCCGAAAGGGAGCAGACTTAC
The DNA here is from genome assembly GCF_038446525.1 of Methanolobus sp. ZRKC5. Lineage (GTDB taxonomy): Archaea > Halobacteriota > Methanosarcinia > Methanosarcinales > Methanosarcinaceae > Methanolobus. The sequence goes on along the minus strand of NZ_CP151792.1, from coordinate 2,942,350 downwards.
CGTAGGTGTTCTATTACATGAAAGGAGGCAAACTTATGAATGCAAGATACTCGACTACACCATCAGGTGAGAGGCTTGCAGACAATTCAATCCCATTCAAGTGGGAGGACATCGACTGGAAAACAGTCGAAGGGAACGTTAATGAGCTGCAAGCCCGAATTGTAAAAGCGGTTAGACAAAAGAAGTGGCATTTAGTTAAACGACTACAATACCTGCTTACCAATTCTTTTCATGCCAAATTATTGGCAGTAAAGAAAGTAACACAGAACAAAGGTAAAAGAACAGCTGGAATCGATGGAGAAAAATGGACAACATCCAAATCTAAGATGAAAGCCGTTCTAGAACTGTCTGGTAAGAGCTACAAAGCTAAACCATTGAGAAGAATCTATATTGAGAAACAAGGAAAGAAGAAAAAACGACCATTAAGCATTCCTACAATGTACGATAGAGCAATGCAGGCATTATATGCTTTTGCTTTAAGCCCAATAGCAGAAACCACAGCAGACAGAACATCATTTGGATTCCGTAAATATCGAAGTTCAAAAGATGCAGAAGCTCAATTGTTCGCATGTCTGAGTAAAAGAAACTCTGCTCAATGGATTTTGGAAGGCGACATAAAAGGATGCTTTGATCATATAAATCACGAATGGCTCTTGAACAATATTCCTATGGACCGGTCAATACTAAAGCAATTCCTTAAAGCTGGTTTTGTGTATAATAGACATCTGAATCCCACCAAAGCAGGTACTGCTCAAGGTGGAATAATATCTCCAGTACTGGCAAACATCACATTGGACGGTATGAAAAATGCAATAGCATGCAAATATCATACAAACAGGAAGGGAACTATTAACAAAAAAAGTTATAATTCCCATAAAGTCAATTTTGTGAGATACGCAGATGACTTTATCGTCACTGCTGATTCAGAGGAAGTGGCTAAAGATATTGCTGAGGTTATCAGACTATTCTTGAAAGATAGGGGTTTAGAACTATCTCGTGAGAAAACTCTTGTTTCACACATAGACGATGGATTTGACTTCTTGGGATGGAATTTCCGGAAATATAATGGTAAACTTCTAACCAAGCCCTCGAACAAATCTATTGAGAATATCACAAAAAGCATTAGCAACGTGATTAAGAAAGGTAAAGCTCGGTCTCAGAGTTCTCTCATTAAGGAACTCAACCCTATTATCACTGGATGGAGCGAATATCACCGTTCAGTTGTCTCTAAAAATACGTTCAGTAAGCTTGATTCCAGATTATGGGATATGCTATGGACGTGGGCTAAAAGGCGGCATCCAGATAAATCACACCACTGGATAGTAGATAGATATTGGCATAGGGTAGGGTCAAGGAAATGGGTATTCTCCACAGAAGGGCTTAAACTCAAATCTTTTGCACATACAAAGATTGTAAGACATCCACGCATAAAAATGGATAAGAACCCATATGTAGACAAAGAATACTTTAAATGGAGAATAAGCTATCTGAGAAAACAGAAACTAGTGGCGTCGAAGCAAAATATCATGGAAAGTCTAACAACTGCCTGATACTTAAAGGGTTATAGAATGCTTGAGCCGTATGAAGAGAAATTTTCACGTACGGTTCTTAGAAGAGGGAGGGCGAGTAATCGCTCTTTCTTATTCGACAAGTATCTGAATGTAACGTCTCTTGTCGATGTTTTGGGTTTAACTATATTTCTCATTCTGTATGTTGATTCAATTGCAAATCGTCTTCGATATACAGTACTAACTTTTCGGGGAGACAAGTTTATTCCATAAACTACAAACCCAAGGTTTTCACATCCATTTTTGTTCCTTTTGCCTTTCAGATACTTCACGTCAATGACAATATTCAACCGAATCTCCTTTTTCTGAGGATTCTTCATAACATATTCCGCATACCTAGCCTTTCTCCCAATAAGTAGTTGCTTAATCTTTTTTCCTCTTTTTACTACTGGAGTAATATGGGGAATATCTTCATTTTGTAAGAACTCAAACACGTCTACCGAATAGAACTCCCTATCTAAACAAAGGACTTTGATTTTGATGTTTAGTTTATTGATCAGATCTATAAAATAGGTGAGGTAATAGACCTTTGTTTTATTTTTCTCTACAGGAAGAACGGAGATAGTGAATCTCTCGTTCTTGTTTATGATAGATAATGAAACGTATGAATAAAAAGAGTTTGTTGACTTCTTAGCTAGGCTACGTATCACATAGTTTTCATTGGACGAATTCGTTCCTCCATAATATGGATCATTTGTGAAATCGATAGCAAACTCATACTTTTTCTTAGATTTCAGAGCATTAATAGGACCTTGAAGTAGAATTTTTGTATTTAATCTGATAAGTTCTTCAAGATCAAGTTTCTTGAGATGATATCTTGTAGATGTTTCACAAGGAATCTTTTGATAGTGTTTTGACATGGAGTGGACTGAACTATTCTCTACTGCCATGCATATGGCAGCATAAAACTGGTCTTTACAGGTAAGTGAACCATTGATATTAATGGTGATATTATCAGTAAGAGGTTTTAGAACAGCATCAATACATTGTTTTGGTCTTAATTCAACTTTGGAATAGGTGCTCGAATTGAACGCTATAAATGACATATGGCGGCGTTCACGCCGCATATAAAGCTATCGTATGACCTTCCTAAATTTAAGTGGTTAAAATTAGAGAACTACTGAAGTTGTTTTGTAGAACCGTTTGCAATGTTTCCGTGGTATTCGATGGTACGTACCCCTAAAACACTATCATGCCACTCATTTACACGGCGAGGGTCATGAGTTCGAATTTCATCGAGCCCACCATTCACATTTATGTTTTCTTGTTATTATTGTGGCGCTGAGCGTAGCTCTGCACCTCTATTCGCGCTCCCATGAACTATTTCGGAAATATATTGATAATTCCGAGATAATCACCATCTCCGAAGCAACGAAAACAAGAAAGAAAAACCTTTTTTTAAACCGGGAAATCACCAGAGTTAATGAGAATTTTACCGATCTGAATTTCATCAAATCCATTTCGATAAATGGAAAAAAAGTATTAATTCTCAGCATAGACACAACTGAACTATATAGTGATGATGAGTATGTTGAAAAAGAGATTCTAAATGCAGTTTCGAAAGAAATTGAACAGATAGAATATGACATGCCTTTGTTGATTACTCATTATTCTGTTTTGGGTACTGATGAGCTACCTCTAAAAAATTCTGCAGCATTAATTGATTTTATACAAAAATATAAAATAGAATACGTTTTTTGTGGCTATACTCACGAACTGGAAATTATGCGAGTCAATGATTTATATCAAGATTATTCCTTTACTCAGTCTATGTGTGGCAGTTTATCATCTAGCAATTATCCAAACGATGACAACATGTTCTTGTATTATGAAAATGTGGGCAGTAAAGATATGCATCTGCATCTGATACGGATCTTTTTAGAGATGGGGAAGGTACATTTCAAACAGGAAACAGTCTTTTAGGAGAGAATTTTAGTAATAATTCTTTTACAAGTTCCTTTAACACAGTTGACACCCTTTATATATGCGATGAATACCAAACAATTGGATTTACAATGAGTTTGGACCACAGCAATAGTGATAATGGAAATATAACCACCGCATTATTATTGGCAGCTGGTAAGGGCAGTCGTCTGTACCCTCTAACACGCGACACACCTAAGTGCCTTACAATGGTTCATGAGGCTTCTATACTTGAGCGACTTGTCATCAATTTGAAAAAGCAAGGCTTCAAACGTCTTGTCGTTGTCACGGGATACCAGGAAAAATGTATTCGTGATTTTTTAGAAACGCGTTCATGTGGTATGACAATTGATTATATTTCCAGTCCTCTTTACGCGACCACCAATAACATCTATTCACTCTGGATGGCGCGGGATATTATTAATGAGCCTTTCTTGCTTATTGAAAGTGATCTCATTTTTGACGTAGCTCTTCTGGATGGCATGTGCTCTCCTGACCGAATTGCCGTTGGATGCATGCAACCATGGATGAATGGTTCCACTGTTACAGCCAGTGGCTCCCATCATGTTAAGAAATTCCAAAGCGGTATTGCCGGACCTCTTGATGAGATAAGGTACAAGACTGTCAATATTTACAGTTTTTCACTTCCTTCGTGGAATAGCATTAAAGAAAGGCTGGGTCAGTACATTTCAGCTGGCAAAGTAAATGACTATTATGAAACTGTCTTTGCGGAAATGGTGTCTGATGGCAGTCTCTCTCTTGAAACAGTCTCATTTGACAGCAAGCGATGGTACGAAATAGATACAGTCTCAGATCTTGAAAAGGCTAAGAGATTATTTTCAGAAGACAAATATGAGACAATCATTCCTTACAATACCACATCAAAGATTTCTGGAATACTAAAGCCATTTTTTTTAACAAGCAAAAAACAGGGAGAAAAAGTGGTTACTCGTTCACTTTCTGGCTTAAGGCCATTGACCCAGTCTAATCCTTTGAAATTAAAGTCAATTTATCAAGCTAAGACTTTAAAAAATGAAGTGCCACATCAACATCATTTAAGAGAAATAATACCTGATGCAACACAATTACAAGACTCAAACTGAAAAATATGATTTCATTTCCAGGCAGCATGGTGGTTACTATCGCCATGAATTTATTGATCATGCTTATCTTTACAATCTATATTTTCCGCCAGAAGCAGTTTTTACAAACTTTAAAGATCAAATTCACGACATTGTCCTTAACTATCCAATTGCACAGGATGCTCTTGCCGGTCTTATAGGTGATCTGATCCATCAACCTGCTGAAAGAATTGTTGTAGGAAATGGTGCTGCTGAACTTATCAAAATAATCTCCGGTCACATATCTGGTAAGTTAATCGTTCCAGTGCCATCTTTTAATGAATATGCGAATGCAGCGCCTGCAGGTCAGGTAGTTGAATTTCCTCTTGAATTTCCATCATTTCAACTGGATGTAGACAAATTTGCTGCTGAAGCGATCAAGGTTAAAGCAGATGTTGCTGTTGTGGTAACACCTAATAATCCAACATCCCTAATGGTTCCCAAGTCCGATCTGATATCTCTTGCACAAAAACTTGCAAACCATGACTGTATGCTGATTATCGATGAATCCTTCATGGATTTTGTGCATGATCCTGATAAGACAACTCTGGAACATGAACTAGAACAGTATCCAAATATGGCGATCCTTAAAAGCATGAGTAAAGCCTATGGTATCTGCGGCCTTAGGATCGGTTATATGCTAACTGCAAATTTAGCATTTGCTGAATCTGTAAGGAAAGGCGTACATATCTGGAATATTAACGGATTTGCCGAAGAGTTTCTGCGGATACTGCCTGATTATAGACAGGAATTTGTCGAAAGTTGCAACCAGGTACGGATTGACCGGGATAATCTGTATAAAAGCTTGTGCGCTATCCCGGGAATGACTGCTTATAAACCGGATGCAAACTTTATTTTCTGCCGCCTGCCAGATCACACACAAAGTGGTCCTGAAGTCACACGGCGATTGTTCATTGAGCATAACATGTACATAAAACACTGTCAGGACAAAACTCTACCTGACTCTAGCCGTTATGTTCGTATCGCCAGTCGTACTGAAACAGAAAATTGCAAATTAGTTGAAGCGTTGATAGATGTTATTGACTCAAATAAAGTGGAGGGATCCCGATGAGTGATCAAGACCATCAACGATCACATCAGACAGGAATGCTTGCTTTCGCCCGTGATCTCCCAAATATCTGTTCGCTTGCAGGACTGTTGTGTGCAGTCCTTAGTATATACTATGGTATATTAGGCGATTTGTCACTTGCGATCATTGGGATGCTTTGGGCTGTTGTTTTTGACTGGGGGGACGGAATCATTGCTCGTCGGATGAAAGGGCGAACTGATGAATATCGAGCTTTTGGTGGGCAACTTGACTCATTGATAGATATAGTAAGTTTTGGCATTTGTCCCGCTGTATTTCTTTTGAGCTATGGAGAATTCAGTCCATGGTTCCTGCCCGGCGCTTTCGTAATTGTTGCTGTTGGTGTAATAAGATTGAGTTACTTCAATGTTTTCGGTCTTGTTGATGATTCGACATATATGGGATTAGCACTTGACAACAATGTCCTTATTCTTGCCTTTCTCTTTCTATTTAACAGTTATTTCAGCCAGCCGACCTTTGCAATTGCTATATATGCACTGTTAATGATCATAGCTGCCTTTAATGTAGCACCAATCCGAACCCCTAAGTTTTCCAGCAGGTGGTTTTATAGTCTCCTGATTTACGCCATGGTATTGACAGCTATTTATATATGAATATTCTGGAACAAATACCAACAAATTTCAATTGAACATAATTGAAAAAAGGAGGTGCAGTATATGTACGATTACCAACCGCTAAGGAAATGTATCTCAAACAATGACAATGAGTTAATAATTTACGGGGCTGATTCTTTCTCTCAGTTCCCAAACCGTGATGTATCTGTCAATTCAAAATGTGACAGAGCGCTTCCGGTAGCACGCCGGGATGATCTGGTAGTTCTACGTGGAAAGCTGGATTTTGAGTACCATAAATGGCTTCGCTCTCATGGTCTTGGGTCGGATCATATTGTTGAATATAATGTTCATTCAAGAGAGATGACTCTCTCGGAACTTATTGTTAATGATCCGGAAACAGTTAAAAAAATTATCAGGCAGATAGGAAAAAAACCTGTATATGTGCCATGGTTTTCAGGGCATATGGAAACTGAAGCTGCAAAAGCCCTTGGAGCTGATCTTTTCGGAGCAACTGAAACTGCAACATTAAAATATAATGATAAGTCAGCTTTCAAGACTGTATGTCAAGAATTAGGCGTGTCTGTCGTTGAAGGCAGTTTATTTGAAATGCATCCTGAAGACAATGCAAATTGTATAGATATGAAAAACATTATTAACGGATATCTGTCAACCTGCGAAACTGTTATTATTCGCGGTACTCTGGGTGAAACTGGTATGTCGTTATATAAAACCAAAGGCACTGATATTTCTGAAATATATCACGAAATTGCAATTAGCGGCGAAAAACATGTTATCATTGAGCCTTTTCTGAATGTCTCGTCTTCTCCGAATGATCAGTGGGCAATCAGCAGAGATGGTAATATAAACTCTCTTGGGATGCGGGATCAAATATGCGAAAGAGGCATGGTACACATTGGTACACTCAAAGGAGAAAATCCCTCACCAGACATTTTAAATTACATTGCAAAATCATCTGCAAAAATTGTCAATAATATGGCTGAATTCGGGTATCGGGGTGTAGTCGGCATTGATTATATTGTATCTGATGATGGTATATTTCCTGTTGAAAATAACGCTCGTTTTAATATTTCCTCTTATGCGGGCATGATCGTAGATAACATTGAAGAATTTATCCCCTCCATTCCATACTGGAAATTGATAAAGATAAAGACCGCAGCATGTTCATTTCTTGAGCTCACTGAACGTATTGAACCAGTACTTTATGACGGCAAAAAATTAAATTCTGTATTTCCTTTTAGTTGTGATACATTACCATCGTCCGGTGATTTTGCTGTTATAATCTTAGCCGAGAATATGGATGAGATATATAACATGGAAGAATCATTAAAAGAAATGGGCGTTAAAAGGGATTGTCTGGATATGTGTACTGAGAATTCTTCATGCTTTGAATCATCGAGATAACGCTCTTGGATAGTTGCTACGTTATTTCTTTACCCAGCAGACCTTTTTATCAAAGCTCAGTCTATTATTTTATAGGGGAGACAATCATATAATTTTACAGAATTATTGTAAACATGGGGTGGAACATGAAGATTGCATACTTATCAGTGTGGACATTGATTGTATTTCTAGCTCTTGCGCTTCAAACTTGGACCGGATCATCCTCAGACCGAGATATTCTCTGAATCAAAGCACGGAAGCATCTATAATACTGAAGGAGATCAATGGAACTGGAGTTCTGATGAATGGGTAGCAGGAGAGGACTACAGGACGCCGACCTGTACTGTATGTCACATGTCTGGGACGGATGAGCTGGAACCTACGCACGATGTAAGTTTACGTCTTTCATGGGAACTTGAACCACCGATATCCAGACGTACTGACAACACGGCAAACGTATTTGTAACTCCCATAAGTGATGGTTTTACATGGCAGGAAAAGCGTGAAAGGATGTATTCAGTGTGTGCCCAGTGCCACTCAGATGACTGGATCAGAAACTACTACGTAAATGCAGACAATACTGTCGCATTATACAACCAGAAATATACAGATTCAAAATTGATAGTTGACCAACTTAGAGAAGATGGATTATTGACCAAGCAGAACTTTGATGAGCCCATAGAATTCAAAATATATGAGGTATGGCATCATGAGGGCAGGCGTGCAAGAATGGGTGCATTCATGTTAGGTCCGGATTTTGTCCAGTGGCATGGCTTCTATGAGATGCTCAAGGATGAAGCTGAACTCAAAGAAATGGCAGAACAGATAAGGTCCAATGCTGCGGTCCAATCTCAGTCTGGAATAGAAGAAAAAGGTTCGGATTCCAGTGTGCCGGGATTTGAGGTTCTGCTTGCAATTATATGCATGTTTGGTGCAGTATTCGTATCTTTGAGAAGGAGGGTTTAATCCCTCCTCTTAAGTACTGTATGAATTAAATAATTTGCAAGATCAGATTAAATATAAACACTTGGTGGCGATTTCATTAGAATGATTTTAGTGTGTTTTGTCTTGATGTTTGCATAATCTGACCTTTCATTTCAACAGGTATCATAAAAGTAAAAGTACTGCCCTGCTTAGGTTTGCTTTCAACATAGATATTGCCTCCGTGCATTTCCACATATTTCTTTGTAATTGCAAGACCCAGGCCAGTTCCTTCGAATTCGCGAGTTAAGAAGCTATCAACCTGTTTAAAGGGTTTGAATATTTCTTGTATTTCATCTTTTGAAATACCAATGCCATCATCTGCAACGAAAATCTGTAATTTATCATCGTGACAACTTGCATTGACATGGATTTTTCCATTTTCCGATGTAAATTTGACAGCATTGGACAGTAGATTGTACATAACATCTTTTATTTTCTTCTTATCAGCATATATTTCCATGTCATCAATTTCAATTATAGTTCTGATGGTGATGTATTTCTTTCTTGCAATCGGTTGCATGGATGTCACAATTTCATCTAGTATGTTTGCGATTTTAAAATATTCACATTCAAGTTCCATCTTCCCGGCTTCAACCTTTGAAAGGTCAAGAATATCGTTAATAAGCTCTATTAGATGTTTACTGCTTTTGAGAACATTGGATACATAATTGTTTTGTTTCTCGTTCAATTCACCTGGAATTTTCTCGTTCAATAATTGTGAAAAACCGTAAATTGAATTAAGTGGTGTACGTAGTTCATGGCTCATATTAGCAAGGAATTCTGATTTTGTTCTGTTAGCTGCTTCAGCTATTATTTTAGCATGTAGTAGTGTATCTTCAGCATGTTTTCTTTCGGTAATATCTCTGCACACGCAAAAAACCAGTTTCTGCTCCCCAAACATAGCTCCATTTGAACTAACTTCAACATCAATGAAAGTGCCGTCCTTGCGACGGTGGAGCGTTTCAAAATGGTCACCTGTGTTATCAACATTATTGAACATTTCAATTAAGTCGTCACGTGTCCATTGAGTGTCCCAATCCCAAAGGTGTAACTGAAGAGCTTCCTCATGTGAATAACCAAGCATATCCGCATATTTCTGGTTCACCTCGTAAACCTTGCAATTTTGGTCAAGGACAACTATCCCATCGCTGGATTGCTCAATAAAGATACGTCTTCTAATGGCTTCTTCAGCCATTTTCAGTTCAGTCTGCTTACGTTCTGTAATGTCCTGAAATGAACCAACTACTTTTACAACTTTATCATTTTTTATTATAGGATGACCAATTGTCCGAATCCATTTATGCTTTCCTTTCGCCGAGATTAATTCCAATTCAAGATCATATGGTTCAGCCTTTTCCACAGCATTCTGGACAGCTTTTTCAACAAGCTCTCTTGAGCCGGGAAGATAAAAGCTCAACCCAAGATCAATACTTGTAGGATCATTGGGATCTACTTCATGGATTCTTGCAACTTCGGATGTCCATGTACCCTCGCCGGATGGTACATAAAACTCCCAACCACCAACCTTTGCAATACTGCCAACTTCATTCAGAAGAGCATCGTTTTCGCGCAGTTTTTCCTCTGCTTGTTTTCGTTCGGTAATATCCTGGATCGTTCCAATAACTACATTTCGTTCAGCGAAGAATTCTGCCACTGAATGTATATCCCGAATATCATCATCATTTTGCCTGTTAATCCTGAACTGTACATCATATGGCAATTTTTTTTCCAGTAGAGCTTTTAGTGCTTTATCCAAGATCGGTCGGTATTCCGGTAAAGCTATTTCTTGTATTTCTCTGATAGTGCAATGTTTACTTACCAGACCATATATCTTGGCGGCTTCCTCTGAAATATCCATCTTCCCTGAAGTGAAATCAAACTCCCAACTTCCAAAGCGCCCAATTTCCTGTGCTGTCTGTAGTTGCAATTCTCTTCTTTTCAATTCTTCATCTGCATACTTGCGCTGAGTTATATCCCTACCAACACCCAGTATTCCTATCAATTGTCCATTCGAATTATACATCGGACATTTGATAGTTTCAAGATATTCCTTGTGCCCATCATCAGCATAAGTGATTTCCTCTTCATTTATGGAGGGTTTACCTGCTTGCATTGCTTCTTTGTCTTTCTGTGTGAAAAGGTCTGCCAGTTCTTTGTCCACAAAGTCATAGTCCGTCTTCCCGGCAATTTCTTCTTCCTTTGCGCCAAAGAAGCGCTCGAATTTAGTATTACATCTCAGGTAAGTACCATTAACATCTTTTAGCCAGACCAGATCTGGAATTGTATTTACTAATGTGCGTAATTGTCCTCTGCTATTAAGCAGTGACTTCTCTGTAAGTTGATGATCTGTTATGTCTTCACCAATGCAAACTATACTTCTGATCTTGCCCTCTATGTCCTTAATGACAGTATTGTTCCAGACAATTGCTCTTTCGATTCCGTCTTTTGTAACAATTTCATTCTTGTTATATGAAGGCAGACTGCCTTCTTTGATGGTCTTTGAAAAAACTGCCTTGATCTCAGGGACAATCTCTGAAGGTAGGAACATGTCAAACCAGTTTTTGTTAAACACATGTTCTTTATCCCATCCGGTTAGTTCAAGTAAAAAATCATTGCAGTAAATGATATTTCCCTTTGGGTCTAGCATTATCTCGACAAGTTGTGTGTTATTAAGGACGTTACGAATCTGTTTTTTAGATTCAAGCAGATCGAATTCTACATTTTTTCTTTTACTTATATCGATATGTTGCAAAATGACAGCAGTGGGATAATTTATAGAAAGTGGCTGAACTTTTATCAAATACCAGTGTTTTCCATCAGGAGCCTGGAGGGGATATTCGAGCTTGAATATATTCATTTTGCCATTAATGATATCTCTTATTCCTGTTGCTGGATTAATTGCATTATCCGGTCTTTCAGCTGTAATTTCATCTAAAAATGGAAGATAATTAGCTTTATCAGTGCGTTTAAAGGAATTAAGATCATTATTGTGTACAAAGTCTTTCCAGCTTTTATTTGTATAAGAAATGGTTTCATCTGGTGATAATACAATGATACCATCTTCCCAAAGGTCCATTGAATCCGTTTCAAGGTTAAAAGCATAAGGATTATTGTTTTTTGAAGACATGGTATGTCCTGCTGAATTTATATTTTTATTATTATAGTACTAATATTTATAGTATATGTTGACTGCATGATGTCTTAGAAATGTTTAAAATTGCAGGCATTTTGCAGTAATATATGGATTATGGGAATTCAAATCCAGTATCCGCGTACATAAGACTTCGTTTGTTGGACATATGGGGTTACAAATCGGAGTAACAAAGGTACGATTATCAGGGTAGTTACCAAATTACCTATAAACCATCCTTCAAATGTCACAAAAAACTCTGTCCATTGGATAATGCCATTGAATGCCAGCATAAATGCGCCCCATAGAGCGCCAACCAGATTGTTTAGCAGGCAGGCAAAAATGACAAAAACAGCAATATCTTTTTTTGTTCGCATTCTGATGTTCACTTTGAAATATGCAAAAGCAGCCAGAGGTATGAGTACCTGCCACAGGTCAGCAAGTGACCATATCACATTCACCGAAAAAGGCATATCTGCAAGGATACCAGCTCCTATCATGCATCCAAGATATGCAGAAAAAGCACCCCATATTCCATACCATAGGGCAAATATTATCATGAATGCAACAGCAAAATACATGCTGGAAACTCCCGGTGCAGGTGATATTGGGGAATTGATCAGTGCAAATCTTGATAAGAGTGAATTAACTAGTACAAGGAACAGGAAAATATTCAAGTATCTAGAAAATGAATCTATATCAAGCATGATGTTTTCTCGTTTTATTGGGGGGATAATGTGCTGATTTTAGTCCTTAGAGGAGTGTAGTCATGAACTTATATCTATATATATATAGCACTTTTTTTATACAATACTTTCTTATCTAATATAGTTATGGGGCGATAAACCATTCTGCATATTTATGTCAGTTGTTGCTGTTTCAGAAATATTGGATTTCAGGTAAAGGAGGCACAATATTAAAAGTGATCAGAGGGATATGGATCCGTTTCGGATCAAAGAATGGTTCAAAAGACCGTACTCGGTTACAGTCACTACTCTTTTGATATTTGTTCTGGTACTTTATCGTGCCTGGCTCTATATTGCTAACTGGCTTGAGAATGTTCTTGCCAACGGTCTTGTTCCGGGGGATGTGACCTTCATCAAGGCTCTCACATTTATCCTGATCCTTCTGACTGCAAATATAATACATATGGTTCTTAGCAGACAAGTAGCTCTTTCAAGAACCGTGCAGGATCAGGAAACCAAACTCAACTTGTACGAAATGAAATTCCAGAATTTTATTGATAATGTACCTGATGTTGCTGTTCAGGGTTTTGCTCCTGATAGTACAGTAAATTATTGGAATCTTGCAAGTGAAAAAATGTATGGTTACTCTAAAAAGGAAGCCGTTGGGAAAAAAATGACTGAATTAATAGTTTCGGCTGAAAGTAAAGATGAGTTTGAAGAGATAATAGCTTCTACACAGAATGAAAACAATTATACCAATGCGTTTGAAACAACTTTCCTGGCTAAAGATGGCACCAAGATCCCTGTATTTTCCAGTTATTCTACAGTCCCGATAGCCGAGAATCAGCTGGATATATTTTCTATGGAGATTGACCTGACAGAAAGAAAAAGAATGGACAGGGATCTCAAGGTGGCAAAAGAACTTGCTGTGGCTTCAAACAACGCCAAGAGCAAATTCTTGGCAAGCATGAGTCACGAGATTCGAACACCTCTTAATTCTATTATAGGATTTTCTGATATTCTTACAGATGATGAATCTGAAAAGTTAAGTGAACCGCAAAGACGGTATGCTCAGAACATATCTAAAAGTGGCCATCACCTGCTGGATCTTATCAATGACTTACTGGATCTATCAAAGGCAGAAGCCGGAAAAATGGATCTTCAATATGACATCATGTTAGTTACTTCCACTATTAGTGATATAGTTGAAAGTATGAAACCATCCACTAATCCAAGAAATATATCTATCCACACCAATATAGGATCAGATGTGTCCACGCTGGAAGTTGATGCAGGTAAATTGAAACAAATACTGTACAATCTTGTGGGGAATGCGATTAAGTTTGTCAATGATGGTGGAAACATAACTATACGGTGTGTAATAGTTGAAGATATGATGCAATTTGAAGTTGAAGATAATGGTATAGGAATAAAAGAACAGGATATTGATAAATTATTCAAACCATTTTCACAAGTTGACCTTTCTTCCAACAAAGGATATAGGGGGACTGGGTTGGGTCTTTCGCTTGTAAAAGAATTAGTTGAACTTCACGGAGGCAAAGTTTGGGTCAGAAGTGAGTATGGTAACTACAGTATTTTTGGTTTTAGTATTCCTTTGCGTTGTCCGGACCAAAGTCTGATATCTTTATACGATCACTAAAGTAAATCTGTTACAGTTTTTTTTTATTAGAATAAAAACAGAAAGGAGCAGTGGTTATACACTGGTCCTGTTCTCACATGTTGACTTAGCAAAATGTTCTAATTGTCACTAACAGGACCAATGTCATAACGGCAGGCCAGTAGATCAGTTTTGCAAAGATATTGTCCTTATAATCTATCACAGGTATTTGTTTGTCTGATGCAAATAGGAGAGCATTTAAAGAAACACCCAGCACCACCAAATACATGATGATATAGAAGTACTCAAGGTAAATAATACCGGAAGCTGTAAGGTTGTCTCGTAGAGAAACATGTGCTACCATCAATACTAGCATCAATGAAGCGCTGTATTTTAGTATCTCCGAGGGATCAGAATCTGCTTTCACTTCTGTGAAGAGGGCAATAAATATCAATAGCGCTATTAATAGTAAAGGAACCATGTATGTGATGAACGGCATCACAATATCCCTTTTCAGCTCTATATTGAAATAGAGATCTGGGTTTCCCTGATGCTTGTAGCCGTCGATTCCAAAATTTGTATCATATTCGTTAATCCTATAAGAAAAATAACTTTTCTCAGCTTCCCAGCCCTCAAGGACAAAGTCCTTTTCAATGCCAGGTTTTGCTTCCGGAACTATCAGGTCATATGACTCCAAGTCCGGAACCAGGATTACGTTGCTTTCAAAACTGTCACTCCATAATCTGATCCAGACAGTTTCCATATCAAAAGGATAAGTTATATAATCAAATTGTTCACGCAGTGTTGTTCTGAAATGCCATCCTGTAACATCATCCTTTTCATAGGTTTTATTGATTACAGTATGGTCCGACTCTGGAAAAATAACTCCCGAAACGTAATCATCGTTAACACCTTCTGTATGCTTCTGCCAGACATAACCAGTAACTATCACATTACTTCCCGTTGAGAATTCAAGAGATTGGATGAATATTCCAGTTGGGATCTTGATTATTGAATCAGCGTAATCCTCATCCATGTTGTCCAGTTCGGTGAGGTATATTTTCTCCAAAGAACTGTCAAGGCTGGTTTTGTCATAGATGATAATGTCATCTATATTTTCAGAAACCGTGTTGTTCAGGGCAAGATTCCAAATGAAACCTGTCTCAATAAAACATAGGATGGAGAATATTATCGCAATTTTCCACAAGGAGCGTGTGCTGATTGGATTTCTTATAAAACTCAGAATGAAAATGGATACTAAAAATGCTGTAATTGCCAATGAAAAATATATCTTCTGATAATATTGATCCTGATTCATTTGATACAGGACTTCTTCATCTTTTAGGACGATACCAAGGACCCAATCTGTTGAGGGAATCTCTTCATAGAATACCCATAGCTTATTTCCACTTTCAACTTCATAAACAGTATTGATACTGCCTGGGGCTATATCGCTGGTTATCTGTCTGAACACATCATCAGTTTTTGAAATATTGACAATATTATTGCAGACATAATTTTTTATGGGATGGGATATGACATCTCCGTCCTTTGAGACTATAAACCCGTATCCTGTTTTTCCCAGTTCCAGTGAACTTATAGTATTCCTCAATTCTTCAAGGGAATAACTTGCATAGACAACTCCTGCAGGGTCTATTTTTTTCTGATCGGCATATTCAGATGTAAAAGGAATTGAATATTCAAGAATGAACTTGTCACTCTGTAATTCAAAATATGGCTCATTCCATCCGCTACCCTGGGCTAAAGCTCGATGATACCATTCTGTATTTTGACCTTCACCAGTTTCATCGGGTATAACAGTATAATCGTAGGCTAATTGGATAAATTGTGGTTCACCATTTTTTCTGGAATATGTTGGAGCATAGGGATGTTTTGATAGTGAATCGTTTCCATATATTAGGGCTGCATCTTTTTCGTATGCTACGCCCACTCCAAAGATATCTGATTCGGAATCGATAGCTTCATAGAGTCTTTCTTCTACCTGTTCTTCTTTCAATTCCCCGGAACTCAGATCAGAAGCAATTGATTGGGATACATCTGAAAGAACCATCAGGTTTAATGAAACCTGTTCTGCGGAGCTCTGTGCTTCAAGCCTGGCGGAATCGATTGATGTTTCCAACATCTTATCTGTAGAATAAACAAGGTTGTGTCCAAAACCAACGACCGCAAAAAAGCTTACGATCAATGTTATCAATGCTACTGTTGATATTAATTTTTTATAATTATTACTATGGGTGGGCAATTCGTCACCTCTTTTTGCAACTAGATATGTTATACTTTGAACAATAAGGCAAATAGTATCACTTAACTAATATATGCAGTATTATATAAACAAGGCTATGGAAATGCCACTTGCTCAGTAATAATCCAATATTGCTTTTGTTGATGAGTATAAATTGCAGTAATAACATTTTGAAAATTTGACAACACAATCTTTATTTGAAATCGCATCCTAGATTTAATGGGGGTCATACATGCATATTTTAAAGAATATTTTTGTTTTTTCTTTCATAATTTCAGTAATATTGGTTGTGGGATGCGTTGAACAGACTACAGAAGATACCTTAGTTGATTGGCGGGACACGGAACTTACGGATATAGCAACTGGTGAGACTTTCAGGATCAGTGATTTTAAAGGGAGTCCTGTGATGCTTGAGAGTTTTGCTGTCTGGTGTCCTACCTGTTTGAAGCAACAAAAAGAGGTTCAAACTTTCCGGTTAACTGAGGGTAATACCAGTAATAATGTGGTACATATTTCCCTAGACACCGATCCGAATGAAGATGAAGAGCAGGTGAGGGAGTATTTTGAAAATAATGGTTTTGATTGGTACTTTGCCATTGCTCCGCCTGAAATGACACGTTCCATGATAGATGAGTTAGGTCCACAGGTTGTAGTGGCTCCCAGTGCTCCTGTAGTGCTGATATGTGAGGACCAGTCTGCAAGACTCATGGCAAGAGGTGTGAAATCACCGGAGGACTTGCAGGAAGAGCTAGACCAAGGGTGTTGAAATGATAAGCTTCTTTGCTAATCTTTTCACTTCTTTTTTCCTGGGTTTACTAACTCCGCTTACAGCAATCTGCGTACTGCCACTGTACCCTGCATTTCTTGCATATCTTTCCGACCAGATGTCAGGAAATGAAGAGAACAGAAAGCTTCCAGTGTTTTTTGGAATTCTCATCAGTGCTGGTGTAATTGTTTTTATGACCTTGCTGGGACTTATTTTCACAACAATACTTCAGGTTTCCCTGACAAAGGTTGTGGGGATAGTATCACCTATAGCATTTGGAATACTCTTTGTTCTCAGCATACTGCTGATAATGGATTATGATCTGGGCAAATTCTTTCCGCAGAAAAACGTTTCAGATGGAAGAAATCCTCTGATAACTGCTTTTCTTTATGGCTTCTTCTTTGGGGCTGTAGTAGTTCCCTGCAATCCCGGGTTTATTGCTGCCCTTTTTGCCAAAACCCTGACAACGATAGACTTTGTGGGGAATATGCTCAATTTCATTGCATTTGGACTGGGGATAAGTTTCCCTCTGATAGTTTTCTCATTGCTTTCACTGACAAAAAGCATGAAGATTATAAGTTTCCTTGTTCAGTATAAAAGGAAGATCAATCTTTTTGCAGGTTTATTCATGTTGGTAATTTCGTTATATTATCTTATATTCGTGTTCAGGGTACAGGAGATAATAATATGAGAATCCTACGTATAATTGCAGTTTTTTTGTTAGTGGTCTGCATGTTTGCTATAAGCGGGTCTGCACAGGAAGAAGATCTTTTAGAAAAGCTGCCTGAGCTTACAGAGATGGAAAAAGAACAGGGCATAATGCTCACGGAAATGGGTGTAAGATACATAGTTGATCCCGAAGATATAGTTTCAGGAGGACCACCAATGGACGGTATACCATCCATAGATGATCCTAAATTTGTCACAGTTGAGGAAGCAGACCAGTGGATAGCTGATAATGAACTGGTTCTGGGACTCATATATAACGGCACAAAGAGAGTATATCCTCTACAGATAATGACCTGGCATGAGATTGTCAATGAAGATATTCAAGGTGAGCCGATCCTCATAAGCTACTGTCCTCTTTGTGGTTCGGGGATAGCATACAAACGTACGATAAATGGGGAAACAGTAGAGTTTGGCACATCCGGAAAACTCTACAATTCAAATCTTGTGATGTATGACAGGAAAACAAACTCCTACTGGACCCAAATAGGAGGACAGGCCATCGTGGGAGAACTTACAGGGATGGAGCTCATTTCCATTTCCATAGATACCGTGCCCTGGAGGGGATGGAAAGCAGTGCATCCGGACTCAGAGGTATTGAGCCAGGATACAGGATTTGACAGGCCCTATGGAAATGATCCCTATGGAAATTATTACGAGAACACTTTCGTATTCTTCCCGGTTGAGGATATAGACAGGAGTGTGCACCCCAAAACAGTGATATTTGGTGTAGAGGTGAATGCCATTTTCAAAGCTTACCGTGAAGATGATCTTATTGAAATGGGTGAAATAGAAGATACTGTTGCCGGCATGAATATCATGATCAAAAGAGATGAAGCCGGAATTGTTACCATCACAAACATGGATACTGGTGAGGAAATAGTGAAGGAGCGAGATTTCTGGTTTGCATGGTATGCCTTCCACCCTGAAACCGAACTTTACCTTCCGGAAGATGCTACCCTTGAACCCTTTGAAGAAGAAACTGAGCCATCAGCACCATTGGGCCACATATTAACACCAATTTCCATCTTCATGGCGTTCTTTGTGTTCTTCAGGAAACGGTATTAAGCATAAAAGCGGTTGTTTTATGCGTTTATGGCTGATCATAAAATGCTACGCAACTGCTCTTAAAAGCTTGAAATAAAGAACAGGGAATTGAAACTTCAATTCCTTTTCCTCAAAACCAAAGCTGTAAACGACACAATTGTTGCAATCAATCCAACACTAAATCCGGGAGTGCTTTTGGTTTGATCAGCGGATTTTTGTTCACTTTCATTCCCGGCAATAGAGGTGTCACTTTGTATGTCTCCAACAGGTTGGTTATATCGCGTATCCTCTTGACCAGCTCATTCCCATCATGAATTTCTGTAAACTTCTTTACAAATGCAATATCGGGTAAGCTCCATGTTTAATCAAAACAATTACCTTTATGTTAGCTGATAAAAATTACTATCTTTTTTGTCCATTGGTTCAACAGGTATCATAAAAATAAAACTACTGCCCTCTCCAACTACACTCATAACCCGGATATTTCCACCATGCATTTCGATGAATTTTTTAGCAATGGCAAGGCCAAGTCCGGTTCCTTCGTATTCGCGATTTATACATGTTTTCAGTTGTTTGAACGGCTGGAACAGTTTATCCATATCTTTTTTGTCAATTCCTATTCCTGTATCCTGTATGGTGAAATGGATAAAATTGCCCGAATTCTTTGCTTCAATAGTCACAAAACCATTTTCAGGTGTAAACTTAATTGCATTACTCGCAAGGTTATAGAGTATCTGTTTTAATTTGGTTTTATCTGCAGTGATCGTACCAATATCGGAATTGATTTTCACACCCATATGGACATTTTTCTTAATTGCAAGCGGAGCTAGCATCATCTTAATTTCATCAATGATAAGTGAGGCCTGGAATTGTTCGTAATAGAGTTCCATTTTTCCGGCTTCAACTTTTGATAGGTCAAGAATATCATTGATTATAGCTAGAAGATGCTTACCACTCTTTAAAATATAATAAATGTACTCAGATTGTAATTTGTTCAATTTTCCGAAAGATTCATCAAGTAGAATATCTGAAAAACCAATTATTGAATTTAATGGAGTCCTCAACTCGTGGCTCATTGTGGCAAGGAATTCATTCTTGATCATGCTGGCTTCCTCTGCAGTCAATTTAGCTCTAAGTAACTCCTCTTCATCTTGTTTATGTTCAGTTATGTCTCTGCATATACAAATAATCAATTTTCTGTCATTAAATGTGACAGCATTTGAATTGATCTCTACATCAATGAAGCTAGCATCCTTACGACGCTGTCGTGTCTCTAAATGAATTCCTTTACTATCATTTCTCTGAATCATTTCCAGCAGTTGTTCTTTTGTATAGTAACTATCCCAATCCCATACATGTAATGTCTGTATTTCCTCCTGAGAGTAACCAAGCATTTGGGCATAGGCAGGGTTTGCTTCGAATACTTCACCATCTATACCAAGAATTACAATCCCATCTCTCGATTGGTCCATGAGGCTGCGACGCCATTGAACCTCTTCGTCCAGAGTTTTTTCGCTCATTTTGCGTTCGGATATGTCCTTTATGAAGGCACAATTGTATTCCTTTCCTTCGTAATTCATATAGTTAGCTGTGACTTCTACAGGACAGACTTTTCCTTCTTTGGAGATATTAATGGACTGGAAAATGACTTTTTTTCTCTGCTTCAGTTTATTCCAATGCTCATCCCATAATTCATCCGTGAAAGCATGATCAATATCCATCACCCTCATGTTCAAGAGCTCTTTCTCTGAATATCCAAGATGGGAACAGGCAGCCTTGTTGACATAAAAGATATGTAACTATTCAGCCTGGCACGATTTGCCTATTGGTACTGATTTCATCGAAAGTAACTATTCAGCCTGATAAAAACGCTATCAATAACAATCTTGACAAAAAGTTGAAACGTAAATTTCATTAGAATCATTTATTTTGATTGTTGCTATTGATTGCTTTTTTGATTGTTAGATTGTTAGTGAGCAGACATCTCTATTTCGATGGTAACTATTCAGCCTAGCTCACTTCCACCAAGCTGATTTCTTCATCCACGATCAATTCTGCAACTTTGGAACAAATGAATTGCCATAAAATATTGCACTAATTGCATCGATAACAGATTCAGAATTCTTATTAACAGTAGACACGTATCCTCTTATACGGCAGAAATTTTTTGCACCCTGTTCACTGCGGAAAGTACCTGATATCTTCTGCTGTACTTTCGTCATTCTGATATCTCTTTCAGCCTGATTGTTATCAAACGGAACGTTTTGGTCGTACATAAATCGTAAGATATCCTCTTTATGGCCAATAAACCTATCCAGCAAATTCTTTACCGTGGTCTGCTTCTTACGTCCTCGTTTTTTAGACCGCACATTTGATTCCGGATCAGGAGGATTTTCATTCACTCCTAAACAAGTTATGTGATCATAATCCTCACTGAACCTTTGAATTAGCTCAGTATCTAAAAGATCATTATCAACATGATGTTTAATGCATATCAAGAGATCACTCATTATCTTTGGCCACTGTTGATCCCTGTTTTCGGAAGCTCCAGTTAACTCTCGTAATAAATGTGCATTACATAATGAATGTTGACATTCATATTTGTTGTACGGTTTCCAAAAATCATGTGTTGCAACACCAGTGTAACCTGGTAATATGCCCATAGCATCCATTGCTTCTGAGCCCCTTTTGCGATGTGCAAAATAATAGGTCAGTTTGTCTGTACCTGCCACATGAAGCCAATTACGAACTGCATTTATTCTCATTCCTGTTTCATCCAGATTGATGACAGGAGATTCTTTCAGGAGATGTTTCACTGTATTTTCAAAAGCTCCAAGCTTCTCAAAACAACTACGTTCCGTGTTCACCAAAGTAGCAGGACTTATCTTGCATCCCAAAATATCAGAGAACAACTTGGTAACACGCTGATAAGGAAGTAATTGGTAAGTGTGCAAATAAACTGCAAATGACTTAACTCGATGACCGTATTGAGTCGGCTGAGTTACACCATCTGGAAAAAGAGCTTTGTTTACATGAGAACATTTGGGACATGTTTTAATCTCGCAACGATGTTCAATGCAATTGATAGTTATAGGAGGAATGTCAAAGACCTGTCTTCTTTCATAGTCAGAGGGAACAGAAGCTAACGATCTCCCACAATTGACGCATTGATTAACAGGATGAACAATAACTTCATCCGGATCATCATTTATTCTTAATGTAGTACCAGGATGACCGTTTTGACCACCTACATGCTTATTGGTCTTTTTTCTTTGACTTTTAACGGTTGGTTTATTCCGTGCATAAGAATCAGTAGAAGGTGGTTTGCTACTGTTGCGACTATTCTTTTCAAGCATTTCTTCCAAATGCCTGACACGCTCTTCAAGTTGTGCAATTTGGAGAGATTGATGTTCAATTATCCCAAGTAATCGAGTTACAAGTTCTACTACTGCTTCTGGACCAGCTTCATAAACTGCAAGTATTTCTTCGCGGTCTATACAAATCCCCTCAGATTGATAGACGTTTTTTATGATATTTTACTGAATATTTTTTAACACATAGAATGAAGCCATAGTATATTGTTTTTTGCATCATTAAAACAGTCAGGCTGAATAGTTACAAAGAAATTTAAAATTGGTCTGGGCAGGGATGTAAATGTTTTAATGGAGAAAACAATTCTTGCCGGAGATAAAGAATGTCGTTTCAAAGTGCTACTATAACTTACCAGGGAAACAAGCTTTGTGAGGATTCGGGAGAATTAAAGAATGATTATGACAAAGATCGATCCTATAATCGCCGAGTTTTCATGCCGTAAAGATTCATTATTATAATGTTATCCTTTCTTCAACATTACCCAGAAAACACTGCCTTTTCCTTTTGGATTATCTTCCACTCCATATTTGCCACTATGTAGTTCTATTATCCTTTTAACTATAGCAAGGCCAAGTCCTGTTCCCTTTATTCCTTTTTTGTCAGCGCGGTGGAAACGGGTGAAAAGAAGCGGTTTATCTTGATTGGGAATGCCAATTCCAAAGTCAGCAACACTTATCTTCCACATGTCCTCTTCATCGGTAAAAGCTATTTCTATCGCACTTTTTGGAGGACTGTACTTAATAGCATTGGAAAGGAGGTTTGCAAAAACCTCTTCAATAACCGTATTGACCATTGACGGGTAAGGTCCGTTTCCTGTAAAGATAATTTCATGCTCTTTCATTTCTATCTGGGCTTTGAAACTGTCCAATACCATTTTGAAAACAGGAAGAATATCCATATTTTCAAAAGTAATGTCTTCTTTATTTTGTAGTTTAGCCAGTTTAGTAGCAGTTTCAAGAAGCTCGATGAGTCTGTTGTTATTCTCCCTTACTTTTTCTGCAAGTTTGAGTGATTCCTCATCAGTAATGCTAAGGATTAATTCTTCTGTATAACCCTTGACAACACTGGCAGGCGTTAGGAGATCATGTCTGATGATGTCTGTGAAAAGATCTTTTAGTTCGTTTGACTGCTTGAGTTCGCCTGCATATCTTTTAAGCCTCTCTTCAGCTTTCTTCCTCTCAGTTATGTCTCTTGCGACTGAGATTATTGCCTTTTCCCCTTTGTATTCAATTAGCCTCGAATTTACTTCATGAGGCAGTAAGGTTCCGTCCTTGTGAACGTTATATATCTCAAAAATAACATTTTTTTCTCTTAATATGCGTTCGGTATATCCATCCATAAGAGGTTTCATTCCCACCCATACCATGTCTTTTGGACGCATTTCAAGCATTTCATCCTTTGTATATCCGGTGGAAGAGAGTACAGCCCTGTTGACATCTATAAATTTTCCATGGGGTTCATGAATAGATATCAGATCATCAATATGGTCAAATATTGTTTGAAGATTCTTTTTCGATTCTATGAGCATTGCTTCCATTTTTCTGCTCTCGGTAATATCTTCTCCTGAACTGATCACTCCAATACGCTGACCATTTTCGTCTTCAAAGGGTACATCGTGCCAGAATATTAGTCTCTCTTCACCATTTTTTGTAAGAACCAAATTTTCGAAATATTGAGGTGGATCGATTTCACCGTTAATTACTTTAATAAAATTATCCCGGGTCATTTCCCTTACGCTTTCAGGAAGGAAATTATCAAACCAGTTCTTGCCTATAATCTCATCTTTATCGTAACCAAGAACTTCTGCTCCTTTTTTGTTAACAAACATGATATTTGTATCTGTGCCAACTATTCCTATTATAGAACCGGCAACATCCAGATAATTCTCAATTTTATCCCTTTCATTTTTAAGAAGTACTTCGATATTTTTCCTTTTGCTGATATCCCTTATAATAAGAAGTTTTGCTTCTTTCCCTTCATAATTAATTTCCGAGCTGGTGATCTCAACAGGTATCTCTTCGTTGTTTTTTGTAAGCAGGTTGATATGGGATATTATTTTATTATCCACTTTGCTGTTATATTGGTGGAGCCACTCACTAAAATTTTTATGTTCACTTATAGGAATAAGTTTCAGGTAATTTTCATCAATGATCTCTTCATATGCATATCCGGTAATATCTAACATTCTTGAATTTGCAAACCTGATTGCTCCTTCCTGAACGATAATAATCCCATCATTACTTTTTTCGACGATAGTTGAATACTTTCTTTCAGATTCCTGCAGTTCATACTCAGCCTTTTTTGTATCTGATATATTTTTTCCAACACAGATAAAGGTGTTATCTTCATCATTTTCAAGTGGTTTGCAGGTGATGCTCAAAGGTACGCAATCTCCATTCTTGCATCTATGCTCAAACTCAAATGTCGAGATTCCCTGCGTGACAGCATCTTTTATCAGAGAGGATTCTCCAAAGTCACCAGTGCATTGGGTGAGTATGTCCTTAATGTTCGTTTGAAGGAGTTCTTTGGCAGTATATCCTGTGCAGTTTTCGAAACATTTGTTGAAATCAAGTATATTTCCATTCAAATCAACTACAAATATATAATCTTCAAGTTTGTCGTAATAGTTCCTCACCTTTTTTTCCATTTTTTCTAGTTTCGTAATTTCTTTCCTTTTTTCAAAAAAGATAGAAATCATTCTGGAGATAAGGTGTAGCAATTTTTCATAATCAGGGATATGGTATGCATTATTTTCGACTTCTGTATTCTTGCCTGCGATTATGATTTCAATAAAACCTTCTTTTTTTCCGTGTATCATGATGTCACTGGTAAGAAGAACACCAGATTCAACGAAGGATTGGGACTGGCAATGCTTATCCAGCCAGGACACTTTAGCGGATACGTTTCCAGATTCTGAAAATAAAGATGGTATCCTGTCTACAAGTATCTTCAATAATTCTTCAATTGATACCTGATTTAATATATCATCAAGTACGTCAACTAAATTTTCCATAGTGTTTTCATTGTTTTTAAAATACCCATTCATTTCCCACTTACCCCATAAGTGAATAAACGGCATGTGATTTTTTAAAGTCACAATAGTGCATGGTCTTCTACACTACTCATTTCCTTTATGCTTCGTTAAGTTATAAATATATTCGCCAGAAGTATATTTTATAAAAGTATTCTATTTTAATCATTTGAAAACATGTAACTATTCAGCCTGGCACGATTTGCCTATTGGTACTGATTTCATCGAAATAGAGATGTCTGCTCACTAACAATCTAACAATCAAAAAAGCAATCAATAGCAACAATCAAAATAAATGATCCTAATGAAATTTACGTTTCAACTTTTTGTCAAGATTGTTATTGATAGCGTTTTTATCAGGCTGAATAGTTACGAAAACATATTGATGCAGACTAGGTGTATTTTAGGCATAGATAAAAGTTTTAATAAAGCTTGTATCCTGATTTGAAACTGAATCAACGATTTTAAGATAATCCAAGTTATCAATATCGTCTCCGTAATTTACAAATAGTTGGTTCATTTCCTGCAATGTGTCAATGCCTGTTGTTTCATATAATGTAAGGGTAAGGGAAAATGCTTTTTTGTATCCGAAATCTACATATTCTTCCGTAGAACCATCGATACTTTCAGGTGTATCCCAATCGGATAATGGGTAATCATATTGATATTTCAGATTATTGTATTTGTCAAGGAATCTATTACGTCTTGAGACAGCTTCTTCTGGTTCTATTTCACTTAGGATCAAATACGAATACAGGTCTGCATAACCTTCATCCATCCACAATTGGTCAAAGTTGCAAGCGCGTGTCCAGTAATGTGCAAGTTCATGTATGAGTATTCCATGGTTGGAAGTATATAATAACCATATTCCGTTCCTTCCCTGGTTATATCCGCCATATCCGCCGGTTTCAGTTAGATTTGCCTGTGTGATCGTGACGTTGTATTTTGCAGGATATGCAATTCCCCATTTGTCTTCAAGCAACGTTAAACTCTCAACGGTTGTTTGCATGATGTCCTGTGCCCACTCCTCTTCGCCTTCCCAATATCTGACTTCTACATCCACATCTCTTTCTGTAAGATGAGCTGTATCTTTTAATGTCAGACGTGGCGATACTCTTACGGAATTGACAATGCAGGACTTGTCCCATTTTTGCCCTTTCTCGAATATATACACACTTGAATATTTTTTATCTTCTATTTTGTAATCATCTCTACCTATTTGCGTATCAAAATCCGATGGCACTTCAAGTGTGACCTCTATGTTGTCTCCATATTCGTTTAAGGAAAAAACAGCCGTATTCCTGTTTATCTCAAGTTCATAATCTATATTGAATGTGTAATTTTCCTCATACCAGACCTTCTGGTTGAAATTGAACACATAATAACCGTCAGGAGATATCTTGAAAACAATTGGATTTTCATTGTCGCGGGCTTTTATATTCATTGCCCCTTCCGGCAGATAATAATTGTAGTTGGAGTAGTAGCCTCTCCAGTATTTTGTATCAGTGTTGTTATTAAAAAATGTGATATCTTTGGAAACTTTCACAATCCCTTCTTCAGGAAGTAATTTGTAACTGGATACGATATCAGTGGAAATATCATTGCTATTGGCTACTGTTGTATGAATGGTAAACAGGAGCAAGATTAAACAAATTGTTCCTACAAGTATCCGACGTTTTTGAATATGCCCCATCACAATCTAATGAGAGGACTGTGTGTACATCGTTTAAACTGTTATGTCATGAAAATCTCAATTATGTGCATATAATTTAATAGTATGGTCACAAATTCATTAAAATTCAGTCTAAATTATTAATTTATGTACTCACTATTAAATATACATGTACAAATATAATTTACGGCTGCCTTGTTTTATATTTTATCCTTGTTACCATGTGCCACAATAGCAAACCATTTAAAGAGTGTTTCCTCAAAATCAAATATTAGTTTAATATTATATTTAAAATATTATCTCACACGTTTCGTTTTAATCCAATACTTATTACGTCTATTTCAACCAGGCAATTATACTACAGACTCAACTTCACTCACTCCAACGCACCAATATACCAGTCACATTCGTTCCTTATCTACAAGGTTCAGTCGAACCTATCTCATCTGATACTACACAAAGAGGTTAGAAAAGTATTTCGTTATGGGCCGCCACCAAAAAAGAAGGAGAAACTGACGAAAAATAGATCCCTCAAACATAGGATTTTTCGACCAAGGTACTGGGTAAGGGCAAAAATTAATTTAGTTGGGTATTTGAGAGATAAATATATTGCATTAATTTCGTTATTTCGTCGATTTAATTTATCCATTTTCCTTCTTTCGGCTCTGTAGAAATCCTCATTTTGACAACAAGTATAACCTTGACATACCTGTCAAGGTTATGCACAAGTAGCTTGAATTTGACTTCTTTCAGTTGATTCCAATACCTGTCGAATAAGAAAGAGCGATTACTCGCCCTCCCTCTTCTAAGAACCGTACGTGAAAATTTCTCTTCATACGGCTCAAGCATTCTATAACCCTTTAAGTATCAGGCAGTTGTTAGACTTTCCATGATATTTTGCTTCGACGCCACTAGTTTCTGTTTTCTCAGATAGCTTATTCTCCATTTAAAGTATTCTTTGTCTACATATGGGTTCTTATCCATTTTTATGCGTGGATGTCTTACAATCTTTGTATGTGCAAAAGATTTGAGTTTAAGCCCTTCTGTGGAGAATACCCATTTCCTTGACCCTACCCTATGCCAATATCTATCTACTATCCAGTGGTGTGATTTATCTGGATGCCGCCTTTTAGCCCACGTCCATAGCATATCCCATAATCTGGAATCAAGCTTACTGAACGTATTTTTAGAGACAACTGAACGGTGATATTCGCTCCATCCAGTGATAATAGGGTTGAGTTCCTTAATGAGAGAACTCTGAGACCGAGCTTTACCTTTCTTAATCACGTTGCTAATGCTTTTTGTGATATTCTCAATAGATTTGTTCGAGGGCTTGGTTAGAAGTTTACCATTATATTTCCGGAAATTCCATCCCAAGAAGTCAAATCCATCGTCTATGTGTGAAACAAGAGTTTTCTCACGAGATAGTTCTAAACCCCTATCTTTCAAGAATAGTCTGATAACCTCAGCAATATCTTTAGCCACTTCCTCTGAATCAGCAGTGACGATAAAGTCATCTGCGTATCTCACAAAATTGACTTTATGGGAATTATAACTTTTTTTGTTAATAGTTCCCTTCCTGTTTGTATGATATTTGCATGCTATTGCATTTTTCATACCGTCCAATGTGATGTTTGCCAGTACTGGAGATATTATTCCACCTTGAGCAGTACCTGCTTTGGTGGGATTCAGATGTCTATTATACACAAAACCAGCTTTAAGGAATTGCTTTAGTATTGACCGGTCCATAGGAATATTGTTCAAGAGCCATTCGTGATTTATATGATCAAAGCATCCTTTTATGTCGCCTTCCAAAATCCATTGAGCAGAGTTTCTTTTACTCAGACATGCGAACAATTGAGCTTCTGCATCTTTTGAACTTCGATATTTACGGAATCCAAATGATGTTCTGTCTGCTGTGGTTTCTGCTATTGGGCTTAAAGCAAAAGCATATAATGCCTGCATTGCTCTATCGTACATTGTAGGAATGCTTAATGGTCGTTTTTTCTTCTTTCCTTGTTTCTCAATATAGATTCTTCTCAATGGTTTAGCTTTGTAGCTCTTACCAGACAGTTCTAGAACGGCTTTCATCTTAGATTTGGATGTTGTCCATTTTTCTCCATCGATTCCAGCTGTTCTTTTACCTTTGTTCTGTGTTACTTTCTTTACTGCCAATAATTTGGCATGAAAAGAATTGGTAAGCAGGTATTGTAGTCGTTTAACTAAATGCCACTTCTTTTGTCTAACCGCTTTTACAATTCGGGCTTGCAGCTCATTAACGTTCCCTTCGACTGTTTTCCAGTCGATGTCCTCCCACTTGAATGGGATTGAATTGTCTGCAAGCCTCTCACCTGATGGTGTAGTCGAGTATCTTGCATTCATAAGTTTGCCTCCTTTCATGTAATAGAACACCTACGGTAAGTCTGCTCCCTTTCGGGACAAGGCAAATTTTGAACCTCTATGCACTCCATTACAGACTGCCATTTGCTTTCTACCGTTTCCTTTATCCCCTGTGCTATTGTTCATTCTCACGAATTAACTACCTTTTTTTTTTTTTTACAGGAGCACATGGGACTTACCAAGTTCTATAATATGAATAATCACGGAAACCTTAGAAGCCATCTATAGGCCGGGAATCTGTGTCCATTCTCCATAATGTGCAAAAAACCATTATGGCCTGATTCCATACCTTTTGGTCTAAGCGTATCATTCCATTTCGCTTATCAATCATAACGACCCTTACGATGATTTGCATTATACTCTTCATAGTTTCCTTATCCTAGCAGATAGTCAAGGATTGGAATTCCTTGCTTTCCACATTGTCCTGTGAGCTTAACACAATGATGTTACCATTCTATGCATCCCACAGTAGGATTATCCCGAATGGAAGGAATAGCTGTTAAGCAATTCATATTGTAACTTCTTGTCACACTTTCGCATTGATATCATTTATGCTTAGAAACATTTGGCTCCATCTTCAGAAAAAGCATTTTACGATTGTAAAACAAGGCCCTCAGATAATTGATGAGGACAAATTCAGATTTGATAGATTTATCCTGTTTGTTGGAGAATGGCTTAGAAGAAAGCTAAGGATTCAGTTAGTTGTGCAGTGTTTAAGGTAGATCAATTAAAGGAAAAGGCAAAGGTGATGAAATTAGAGAACTACTGAACTTGTAGGTTCACCACAGTTAAAAATATAAGATAAATGGAAGGCTTAAAGCCCTCCTCCACCCTTCTGCTTTTTTGTAACAACTATTCCAAGTATCAGAACAAGCCCTATTCCCATAATCCAATAGAAATAGCCAGAATTACTATCATCTGTTGTATTATGTACCTCTACGTTAGCTGTTTCTTGAGAGGCACTACCTTCAGTGCCAGTTTCTGTTTGCTGGTTATATCCATCAAAACTTTCAGATATTTCATTAGTCTCAGTTTCTTCAAGCCCTTCTGCTTTTTCCTGGAACATCAACCACTTTATGTAAGCAGGAAGACTATCTCCCGAAATTGACACTGAATCTGAAGAATGACTATAATCACAGACTACTGCAAATGGTGAAAAACCTGAAATGTTCCGGACAATGAAATAAGAATATGTTCCATCGTTACCAATAAGTTCTGGAGTATAAGATTCCCATGTCAGACTGGTCCAATGCTTAAGGTAAACGGTGTTTATGATCAATGTGCCACTGTTAAGTTCATTCAAAACCCTGAATTCGAGAGTTTGATTACTACTTTCATTGTTTACCAGAGTTTCATTATTGAAGCCAATGTCAAAGTATTGATAAACAGAATCTATTGGGAAATCTAACATAGACTCATTTAATGAAGATACATTCATTACCTCCACTTTTAACATAACTCCACTTGTGTTACCTGAAGTGTTAAATGAAACATTCTGAAGACTAAACGGAATGCTGTTAGAATCTGTTCTGTTATTATCTGTACTATTGAAATGAACATTTGATTCGTTTCCCAAAACAACTATTTCAGGAGTTTTGTTAACCAGAAAATCAATTTCATTTTCATCGTTTGCAGATGAATTTGTAACAGTCCATTCCCATGAGAAAATATCTGTTCTTCCAATGCTCTCATTACTGACATTCACTGAAACGTTGTATACTTCCATGAAGAAATCATTCTGATCTATATACTGACTCGTGTTTATGTTGCAGTATGAGTTCTTTGATGAGTCCATTAGATTAGCATACAAATCAACACCTGATCCATTAATTGTAGTGCCATCAATGAACCATTCATAGCTAGAGAATAAAGTAGTGTTTACACTAAAATTAAACTCATCACCATAAATAGAGAGTATTTCACTGTCTTCCGGTGACAATGAGTAAACTGGGTCTTGTGCTGCCCTTATGTTGAGGTACTTCATGGAAGTTCCGTTACCATTTGATACGGTCAGGTTTACGGTGAAATTGCCAGATCCGAAGTCATGTATTGGATTTTGGTCAGTGGAAGTATTTCCATCTCCAAAGTCCCAATGCCAGTTTTCTACAAGCCCTGATGAATTGTCCTGGAAGTATACGCTCAGCGGGGAAACACCTCTTGTTGCATTAACTGAAAAATTTGCAATTGGAAGAATGGATACATTAATATTGATATCCTCAGTTGTGTTGATATTCCCTGCAAGGTCAATAAAGGTACAATTATAAACTATTGAACTGACAAGTGTTCCTGAGTTACTTGCTGGAATGGAAATGTTCCATAAATAATTGGATGAATTCTGCACCATCTCGTAATTTTGACCATCCACACTAATATTACCAAAAGCAATTTCGATATTGTCAGTTGCATTGAGCTCTATTGTGATATTTTCACCCGTGTTTGCAGTCAGAATCTTTTGCACCCAATTGTAAACAGGCAGCTCATTATCAAGTTTAAATGCACTTGATATAGAATAATTAACGTTACTTGCATCATTAAGGGCTTTTATATGAAGATACCAATCACCATTTACTGAATTTTTTGTAAGAAGATCCCCATTGTTGAATGAAGTCCACGATCCAACTGCACCTATACTGCTGTTTTGAATCCATGAATACTGAAGACTTTGATTATAGGCTGAACTATTTGTGACATTTACAATAGTGCCATGAGATGTCGCATATGTACTGTTCCCATTTTCACTGAACTCAATAAAAGCACTGTACTGGGATGTCCATCCCACATTTACTAAATTAGAAGTAATTGTCTCATCACTGTCACCAACAAAGGTTGCTTTGACAGTATCTAATCCACCTGAAGTTCCCGTATAGGAAAATGTCGTTTGACCATTGGAATCTGTAGTATTGGTAAACGTTGTTCCATTATGAGGACCTGAAATTACCGTGAACGTGACATCTTTATTTGCAAGGGGGTCACCGCTGTCATCCTGTAAGCTTGCTGTGAGAGTATGCTGAGTATTCTTGTAAACTGTAGCATTTGAAGGAGACAGGATTATTCCTTCACCCACAATTGCAGTGGTTGATTTCATGAAGAAATATGAAAAGAAGATGTTATCGTCGTTTGAAGGATTCTGCGTAAAAACTGATATATCTGTGTCCCCGTTAGAGACTAAGGGTAGAAGATTGTAAAGTTCATCATCATATCGAGTGTTAGGAGGAGAAGTTAGTGAAGGGTCTACAGGGTTGGAGTTGCTATCATCCAGACCCCCAACAGTTATAAGCTGGCCATTAGAACCTGCTCCATCATCCTGACCTCCTGCAGAAGATGTTAAACGCTGACCATTAACATCTATTAAACTTACCTGACTACCTTGATAACTGTAGGATATAGCCAGTCCCATGTCAATAGCTAAATTAGAATTACTTTTGTTGATTGAATCTGATAAACCAATTTCAAATGAATCTCCTGTAGGGTCCTGTCCACCAAATAAGAGTATTACTGTATTGTCTTCAGCCTGATTTGGATCATCAAATATTACTGCAAGAACTTCTCCATCTATTTGACCAGAGTTAATTGATTCTACAATATTGAAATTTACTCTTCCTGCAGGAGCAGAATCTACAATTGGCTGGACAATTGAAGTTACATCCGCCCAATAATTATACCAATCATTCGAACTCTGATCTGATAAAATAATACTATCCCAATTAATGCCGTTGCCTTCAAATTTAATGGTTCCATTTGCGATTTGAGCACTAGGAGTACCCGTTGCCAAAAGATAAGCTCCCCTTACAGTTGCATTAACTGGTTTTTCAACCTGGATTACTCCGGTGTCTGCAGTTCCAAGACCATCCACTGACACGTTGATTTTTCCATATTCAGTAACCACCGGTGTAAGCCCAGTTGAAGATACAACACCTACACACGATAGCAAAAATAACAATAAGATAGAATATCTCAATATTTGCAATCCTTTCAAAACCATTTGAACAACCTCAATGCGAACATGATTATATTATTCAGCAAATATTTACTTATATTATATAAAATAAACCATAAATAGTAAAAGATGTGATATGAAATAAAGGCTATTGATATACATTCTACCATTGTGATGTAAAGAAAAGGTAACTATTCAGCCTGATAAAAACACTATCAATAGCAATCTTGACAAAAAGTTGAGACCTACATTTTATTAGGATCATTAATTTTGATTGTTGCCATTGATTGTTGCCATTGATTGCTTTTTTGATTCTTAGGTTGTTAGTGAGCAAACATCTCCGTTTTGATTAAATTAGGGTAACTATTCAGCCTGATAAAAACACTATCAATAGCAATCGTAACTATTCAGCCTGATAAAAACACTATCAATAGCAATCTTGACAAAAAGTTGAGACCTACATTTTATTAGGATCATTAATTTTGATTGTTGCCATTGATTGCTTTTTTGATTCTTAGGTTGTTAGTGAGCAAACATCTCCGTTTTGATTAAATCAGTATCAATAGGCTAATTGTGGTAGGCTGAATAGTTACTAGCAATCTTGACAAAAAGTTGAGACCTACATTTTATTAGGATCATTAATTTTGATTGTTGCCATTGATTGCTTTTTTGATTCTTAGGTTGTTAGTGAGCAAACATCTCCGTTTTGATTAAATCAGTATCAATAGGCTAATTGTGGTAGGCTGAATAGTTACAAATTAGGTAACTATTCAGCCTGATAAAAACGCTATCAATAACAATCTTGACAAAAAGTTGAAACGTAAATTTCATTAGGATCATTTATTTTGATTGTTGCTATTGATTGCTTTTTTGATTGTTAGATTGTTAGTGAGTAGACATCTCTATTTCGATGAAATCAGTACCAATAGGCAAATCGTGCCAGGCTGAATAGTTACTAAATTAGTATCAATAGGCTAATTGTGGTAGGCTGAATAGTTACAAGAAAAGAAACATTGTCAAAATTGGGGGTGCTAATACAATTTGCAAAAATGTGAAAAATATACATAGTTGTGGGATATTTCCAAATAACAGTTCATATATTTGATTTTTATAGGATTTCACAGAACCTAATTATTTGCTCTGTAGAAATCTTCATTTGAAAATATAGAGGCACATACCTTACTTTTCTTCCATCATCTAGCCCATCCTCACCAAAGAAATGTAAAAAAGTTAGCATTAAAATTATTTAATTATTGCTTTGTACGTGCGGACTGTCAGATCGATATAAGGATTATAGCGGACAAAGCGGCTATAACTCCTACCCATTGACGCGGAGCAAGTTGTTCTTTTAATAATATACATGCCAACAATACTGTAACTGCAGGACTTAATGATGAGAGAATTGTGGCAATATCCAATCTTCCAGCTTCAGAAGCCAGAGCAAATAAGGCAGCTCCTCCTGTATTAAATAATCCTGCAAGTATAACTACCAGAATTGCATCGGACGTGGGTTTATTGGCAGTTTTTGTTAACATTATGAATCCTGTGAGCAGGATAAATGCTAAAATTCGTGAAACTGTTAATGGCCAGTAAATTGCAGTGGCACTGAAATTATCAATGGATATAAAAAACAAGCCAAATAATATACCCGCAATTAGTGAATATTCCAGATCTTTTGCTTTTAAATTGGGTCCGGCATTCATACGAACAATAGACCAGATTCCAATAAATGCAAAAATGAAACCCGTGATTTTAAAAATGGAAGGAATACCTTCATTTAAAGCTGAATATATTACAGGTATGATCACCGCTATTACTGCAGCCAGAGTAGCAACTATACTTATTTTTCCTTTGGCCATACCCATATATAGTGCTATCAACCCTGCAGCTCCAAAAAATCCTGCAAGAGCACCCCACATCAGGTTGTTCAGTGGAGGCAGGCTCTCTGAAAATACAAATGCAAGAATTGGGAATATAATAATACCTATGATCTGTGTGACCAGGACCACAGTGTAAGCACTCGTCCGTTTGGCAGCATACCCCCCTGCAAAATCCCCTGCACCCCATGATAAGGCAGATGCAAGTCCTAAAATAATCGCGAGATTTTCGGTAGGTAGCACACTATATCTCCGGTAATTTAAAATCAAGCACTTTTTTAAAATACGTTTGTTTTGTATTCTTTTTCAGATAATAGCTTGAAGTAGTGACCATGTGAAACGATTTTGTAACTATTCAGCCTGATAAAAACGCTATCAATAACAATCTTGACAAAAAGTTGAAACGTAAATTTCATTAGGATCATTTATTTTGATTGTTGCTATTGATTGCTTTTTTGATTGTTAGATTGTTAGTGAGCAGACATCTCTATTTCGATGAAATCAGTACCAATAGGCAAATCGTGCCAGGCTGAATAGTTACACGATTTTGTAATTATTTAGCCTGTATGCCACATGAGTTTATAGTTATAGTTCTTTTTGGGTTTATAGAGATTCTTGGTATTCAGGCACAAATTCATGGTCAAATTGTTGAAAACAAATACAATTCTGACATCATCTACGACTCAGATGAAGCACAAACCGGGCCTTTGAGTTGCAATAATAACAAAAAAAGTAATTACTCTTCAAAAACAAGCTACAAGAGAATGCTTGGAAAAGTGGAGACACATATAAGAATTTATTGTTAGGTTTTGTTAGTATGCTCCACAATTATGACTTCTTTTCCTCTAAACAGTTAAAAACAGATGAAAGTGACTCATAATTCCTGTTTAGGCCACTTCCATGCATATTCGACAATTAGTGAAAGAAGCACAAATTCTACAATTGAGCCAAATATATAAAATACCCAGGATTCTCCTATCACGTTTCCTATCACAACAACAATAGATAATATACCCACGATGATGTTTGTCCAGCGATTCGCTTTAGCCGGTAATGCCATGGATAGGAAAATCATAAGGCTTGGAATCATCATTAGTACCATAGCTAACAATAACGATACTTGAGTAGTTGGGAAAGGTCCCATATTTCCCGCTATTATATGCTCCATTTCTCCAGGCCTATATAAATCGAAAATATCTACATATACATATAAACCCATCACAGCAACCCATAATGCTGA
Source organism: Methanolobus sp. ZRKC5 (assembly GCF_038446525.1). GTDB lineage: Archaea > Halobacteriota > Methanosarcinia > Methanosarcinales > Methanosarcinaceae > Methanolobus. Next base: position 2,905,926 of record NZ_CP151792.1, on the reverse strand, counting down.
AAGCTTTAACTTCACATTTATCTTCACATCTTCTAAGATTCCTGTGGTCTTTTTAATTGAATCCATCTTGTCCCCATTCCTTTTAATTCACCTATATTCTGTTGATTTAATTAATTACAGCTGAAACCCCGCATCCAGTTTACGGCTGATTCAGATAAGAGAATATCATTTCATGTCCCTGCCTATTAAATATTTGGACGTTATTTCATATACTCTTTTTTGAGTGAAAATTATAGAATGTGTTGGAAATAGACAAATACCAAATTCTGAAATTATGTGGTGTATAAACCCCGCCTCCCCAGGCATACAAAATGAACACATGCGCTCCACTCAGCATTGTGATGATAACAAGAAAAACATAGTTAATAAGCAAAAACCAGCATCAGAAAAGATAAATGTGAATGGTGGGCCCGATGAGATTCACAACTCCGATGACGCTTCGGAAGCGCGAATCGAAGTGTATCGCTACACTCAGCACCACAATGATAACGAGAAGAACATAGTTAATAAGCAAAAACCAGCATCAGAAAAGATAATTGTAAATGGTGGGCCCGATGAGATTCGAACTCATGATCCTCGCCGTGTAAAGGCCATTGATAGCGATTCTGAGGTAAATCACCTCGAATGTCAAGGCAAAAATCAACCTATTGCTGAGGAAAAACTGCAACCTGTTTTATTAAATGATATGTGGGTTCACCATAGAGACTCTTTCAAAGAGTGGTTATATGCAAGAAGTATCTCTGAAAGAACCAAAAAAGACTATTACAGATCCCTAATCAAATTTTTTGATAATGCAATTGTCCACAGACCACAAGACTTCCATACAATGCAGCTTGGTGATAAGGTAGAACGTGGACTTCGAAACCTGCTGAACTACTTTGAAGAAGAAGATATCGATGATGTAGCCAATTACAGCATTGAGAAATGGAGGCGATTCATTAAGATTAAACAGTCAGGTGTGGTTGAGATATATGTTACAGATGAGGAAATACAGGCAGCTTATGATGCTTGTGCAGAAGATATTAAGCCCATATTGAAACTGCTGATATACTCAGGTAATCGGCTTAGCCACATACATGCCATGCTGGAAAACTTCGATGAGAATAACATTGTAGTTGATGGCGATATTGCTCATTACCCAACATCTTCCTTTTCAAGTGGTACAAAGCGAACATTCCAGATATTTTTCCCAGCATCGTTCATCCCTGAACTCAAAGCTTTCAATAATCTGTATTCTTATGATTCTTTGCTGAAGAAGACAAAGCATGGTCGTGTTTCTTCAAAGACCATTCGTAAATGGCACCTGAATCTTATGGTAGCTGAAGGTGTGACCGAAAGCATTGCTGACTTTATTCAAGGTAGAGCACCTGTAACTGTGGGAAGTGCTCATTATTTGAATAAGGTTAAACGGGCAAAGGAGGAGTACAGGAGGATTGTGAGAAAGTTTATGATTTCGTAAAAATTAAACATATTCTAAGGGATTCTTGTTGAGATATCGAAATGTTACTTCCGATAATTTAATAGAAATGTTAATATATATAGACATGCACAAGAGTATCTATAAATTATTAGAATGTCATGCATGAAGGAAGGATTATTTTGAACCTGAACAGAAAAATAATTATGGTACTATTGAGCATTTTTATAGTAATATCTTTTACACATACTGTAGGAGCTGAATCAACTAAAACAATTACGGCAGTGTATGATAACTTTTCAGATGTATCCAGATTCCAATTGAATGGACAAGCATCTCAGCAAAGTAATGTACTGCGTTTGACCCCCAGTTCAGAAAGCATTTACGGAAGCGCATTTCTTGAGAAGAAGATTGGCATTGGAGAAGATAGTTCATTTAGTACTTATTTTTCCTTCCAGATAAGTAATACTGCAAACGATGGTGCAGACGGGTTTGTTTTTGTGATCCAACCAAATTCGAACGACCAGGGCAGCGTTGGAAGGGGTATAGGATATGGCAATATAGACAATAGTATAGGCATAGAGTTCGATACCTGGAAGAATAATGAACCTGATACTCTGGATATCTCAGGAAGCCATGTTGGAATCGATAAGAATGGTAATGTGACCTCCTTAAACAGCACACCCCTTGTAGGCGATCTTGACCTTGCCACCACAACAACCAAACATGCATGGGTAGATTACAATTCAAGTACTAGCATAATAGAAGTAAGGGTCAATACAACAAGTGTAAGGCCATCTACTCCAGAACTTGTTTATGATTTTGGAGAACAGGATCTGCGTGACATAATAGATGGTAATGAGACCTATATTGGGTTTACATCCTCAACAGGTTGGGCATATGAACAACATGATATTCTTTCCTGGTATTTCTCAAATGAACATGATCCAATAGATGTGAATGAATATTCATATACAGAGGCACCAACACAGGTGCTTATGGCACTTAATCCCGGCAATTATACAACTAATTGTAATGTGACAGCTACTGTAAGAAACTCAGATGGGAATACCGTATCAAACTGGCCGGTCACTTTCACAGCAACTAACGCAACCTTAACCCCAAGCACAGGAACCACGGATTCAGAAGGAAATGTCACTGTTGCCTTCTCATATCCTGGAGATGATATAACTACAATACAAATAAAGGCAACATCAGAGGGAGGAGCATACGAAGAATATCTATTAAAGACCGTAAATGAGGCACCTTCCACTCCCGGAGAATTTATCTCGCCTACAGGCACTCAGATAATCAAAGGCGGGGAGACACTTACTGCAAGATGGGGAACATCAACAGACCCCGAAAACGATGCAATCAAATATGATCTTTGGTTCTTTAATGGCACATGGATGAAGATAGGAGATATGCTGAGCATTAATACCAGTTCATTCACTTTGCCGGAAGACAATACTAATGATGCTGTGTTCCGTGTTTATGCAAATGATACAATAAGCAATTCCTCTGCTAAGGATGTAACATTTTCAATAGACTCAAACGGTCCTGCATACAGCTGGATAGAAAAGGTCCTTAACGCCAGCACAGGCGAGAATGTTACTGTCCTGATTAATGTTACAGACAATGCAGGTGTTGACTGGTGCAACATAACAGTCGACGGCGACGAGTACCAGATGAATGAAGAATCCGGAAACTTCTCATGGAACATTTCAATCCCTGCAAGTGATTCCGGCACACTTGTAAGTTCTATAGCTTATAATTGTACCTTTGGCGATACGTTGGGTAACCTAAACAATACAGGAAATGAAATAATCAATGTCAGTATTCTACCTATAGCTGACTTTTCCGCAAATATGACGAGAGGAACACAACCGTTAGGAGTTGCTTTTACTGATAATTCATCAGGACTTGTCGCTAGCTGGTTGTGGAACTTTGGTGACGGAAACACCTCCACAGAGCAGAGCCCGACAAACGTGTTTGGAGAAGGTAACTTCACAGTAAGTCTCACTGTTGAGAACAGTAATGGCACATCTACAGACTACCTAAACGTCAGATGCGCTGCTGAGCCTACATACATATTGTCACCGGAGGATGAGGAGACTACATCGATATATGGAGATGAAGCAAATTTCAGCATTGAAAGCACTCTTTTCGCAAGTTACGAATGGTTCATTGACGGTAATCCTATAAACGGTAGTGGTGTCACATTATACAACAATACAAATGATTCATCAAAGCTGTCATATTGTCTCATAAACAGCAGTGAATACATCAACCAGACTGATTTCTTCATGGGCATCTACAATGTATCTGTAAATGCCAGTAATAATACGATTGGAAGGACGGACACTTTCTCATGGGAATGGACCGTTACAGAATCCTCTGCAACTGATATTGAAGATATAGAGCTAATGATAAATAAGACTCCGCAGATAACTGTTGTTGGAAGCAATAAGAGTGTGAATTTCAATACTACCAACAATGAAGATGAGGACAGCAATGGAATTCCATGCAGTATTATAGGAGCATCTTTCAATACAACCAACAACACCGATGGAATACAGATAAAGCTAGAAGTGTTAAACACTTCTTTAATGAACGAGTCGAGCATCAATTTCTTGGCTGACTCCGTCTATCAATACCTTGATATTAGTTTTAATAATTTGACTCTAGCCAATGATGGAAGCAACAATCGCAGCATTGCGTTTAGGGTTCTCAACGATAAGAACGGAGGTACGCTGATCGTTAGTACAGTACGTCTCAGACACTGGGACAATCCAGAATGGGAATCATACACTCCTGATCTCACCGGAAATGATGATACATGCTCCTACTTTATTGTCAAGAACATATCAGGTTTTTCACCATTCGCAATTACATGTGATTACCAGTATAGCACCTCCACTCCTATTTCTTCAAGAGACGATGGAATGTCAGTCTACCTGAAGAATCTGCTATTTGGAGATGACTCAAAAGATACAGAAACGGCTGTAGAATATGAAACGATTATAAGTAGTGATTCTGATGAAACTACCATCGCCGAAGATGCTGATGCTGTCATTGAAGCAACTGAAGAAAATATGGTATTAGAAGGAGAAGATATTGAGATACCTACAGATGGTGACAATAAATGGAAGTTCTTCGGAATTATATTTGTTCTCCTAGTGGCCGCATTGCTAGGTATGTTCTGGAAAAAGATTAATGGAAGGGAAAAATTATAAGATTCAGCCTTAACAGAGCAAATATGAAGAATGGTCCTAAGAGGAACCTTAAGACCATACCTTTCTTTTTTGATATAAACTAAGTTATTTGAAATATGCTTGTGATGGCTCTGTAGAAAAACTATCAATATCAACAGGGCAAACTAGGTAGTTATTACCACAATTGAGTAATACATTTCAAATTATTGAATACTCAAATCATCGACCAAATATCGAGGATTTCTACAGAGCCATGTTTTGGGCTCTGTAGAAAACCTACTTCACATTTTATTTTAGCATAATAATTTAAAAAGGATAAATCCCCTGATTATTACTTGCGATAGAAACACAAAAGGGGATGATTGTGTTTTGCCTAACAAGTACTTAAAGTTTGTTGATACAGCGCTAGCTGTATCAGGAAACTCACACCTTCAGATTTATAGTTGTAAATATTCTAAAAGAAAATATACCCAACACCAGCTATTGACATTGGTTTTGTTAAAAGAATATCTTGATGAAGATTATAGAGATATTGTTGAACTTGTAGAAGTGATGGATAAAGTTAAAGCAAGAATTGGATTAAAAGAAGTTCCACATTTTACTACACTGCATAAATTCATTACAAGAATTAAATCTATCTACTTCACTGGATTATTGCAGCAAACACTAAAACTATTCTATTCACGCGGAGAGCAGATAGAGATTACTGCTATTGATTCAAGTGGGTTTACTAGTGGCCACTGTAGTTACTATTATTCCTGGAGAACAGGAAAGAAACGAAGATCTTTCCTGAAAACAAGTATCTCTATTGATACTGCAAAGTTCATTGTCACTGGTTTTAAAATATCAGGTAAACCTGTGCATGATGCAAAACATGCAATGAAATTACTGAAGCAATGCCATAAAACTCGCAAATCAAAGTACTATGTGATGGACAAAGGTTACGATTCAGAAGACATACATTCACTAACAAGAGAGCAACTAGATTCGATAGCTATGATTCCTTTGAGACAAAGAAAAAGGAAGAGAATCAGAGGCAAATATCGCAAAAAAATGGTATGGGAATTTGACAAAGCATTGTATCATAACAGAAATTTGGTAGAAACGATGTTTTCTGTTTTGAAAAGAAAATATAGTGAAGATATCAGGGCTAAAGTGTGACAAGAAGTTACAATATGAATTGCTTAACAGCTATTCCTTCCATTCGGGATAATCCTACTGTGGGATGCATAGAATGGTAACATCATTGTGTTAAGCTCACAGGACAATGTGGAAAGCAAGGAATTCCAATCCTTGACTATCTGCTAGGATAAGGAAACTATGAAGAGTATAATGCAAATCATCGTAAGGGTCGTTATGATTGATAAGCGAAATGGAATGATACGCTTAGACCAAAAGGTATGGAATCAGGCCATAATGGTTTTTTGCACATTATGGAGAATGGACACAGATTCCCGGCCTATAGATGGCTTCTAAGGTTTCCGTGATTATTCATATTATAGAACTTGGTAAGTCCCATGTGCTCCTGTAAAAAAAAAAAAAAGGTAGTTAATTCGTGAGAATGAACAATAGCACAGGGGATAAAGGAAACGGTAGAAAGCAAATGGCAGTCTGTAATGGAGTGCATAGAGGTTCAAAATTTGCCTTGTCCCGAAAGGGAGCAGACTTACCGTAGGTGTTCTATTACATGAAAGGAGGCAAACTTATGAATGCAAGATACTCGACTACACCATCAGGTGAGAGGCTTGCAGACAATTCAATCCCATTCAAGTGGGAGGACATCGACTGGAAAACAGTCGAAGGGAACGTTAATGAGCTGCAAGCCCGAATTGTAAAAGCGGTTAGACAAAAGAAGTGGCATTTAGTTAAACGACTACAATACCTGCTTACCAATTCTTTTCATGCCAAATTATTGGCAGTAAAGAAAGTAACACAGAACAAAGGTAAAAGAACAGCTGGAATCGATGGAGAAAAATGGACAACATCCAAATCTAAGATGAAAGCCGTTCTAGAACTGTCTGGTAAGAGCTACAAAGCTAAACCATTGAGAAGAATCTATATTGAGAAACAAGGAAAGAAGAAAAAACGACCATTAAGCATTCCTACAATGTACGATAGAGCAATGCAGGCATTATATGCTTTTGCTTTAAGCCCAATAGCAGAAACCACAGCAGACAGAACATCATTTGGATTCCGTAAATATCGAAGTTCAAAAGATGCAGAAGCTCAATTGTTCGCATGTCTGAGTAAAAGAAACTCTGCTCAATGGATTTTGGAAGGCGACATAAAAGGATGCTTTGATCATATAAATCACGAATGGCTCTTGAACAATATTCCTATGGACCGGTCAATACTAAAGCAATTCCTTAAAGCTGGTTTTGTGTATAATAGACATCTGAATCCCACCAAAGCAGGTACTGCTCAAGGTGGAATAATATCTCCAGTACTGGCAAACATCACATTGGACGGTATGAAAAATGCAATAGCATGCAAATATCATACAAACAGGAAGGGAACTATTAACAAAAAAAGTTATAATTCCCATAAAGTCAATTTTGTGAGATACGCAGATGACTTTATCGTCACTGCTGATTCAGAGGAAGTGGCTAAAGATATTGCTGAGGTTATCAGACTATTCTTGAAAGATAGGGGTTTAGAACTATCTCGTGAGAAAACTCTTGTTTCACACATAGACGATGGATTTGACTTCTTGGGATGGAATTTCCGGAAATATAATGGTAAACTTCTAACCAAGCCCTCGAACAAATCTATTGAGAATATCACAAAAAGCATTAGCAACGTGATTAAGAAAGGTAAAGCTCGGTCTCAGAGTTCTCTCATTAAGGAACTCAACCCTATTATCACTGGATGGAGCGAATATCACCGTTCAGTTGTCTCTAAAAATACGTTCAGTAAGCTTGATTCCAGATTATGGGATATGCTATGGACGTGGGCTAAAAGGCGGCATCCAGATAAATCACACCACTGGATAGTAGATAGATATTGGCATAGGGTAGGGTCAAGGAAATGGGTATTCTCCACAGAAGGGCTTAAACTCAAATCTTTTGCACATACAAAGATTGTAAGACATCCACGCATAAAAATGGATAAGAACCCATATGTAGACAAAGAATACTTTAAATGGAGAATAAGCTATCTGAGAAAACAGAAACTAGTGGCGTCGAAGCAAAATATCATGGAAAGTCTAACAACTGCCTGATACTTAAAGGGTTATAGAATGCTTGAGCCGTATGAAGAGAAATTTTCACGTACGGTTCTTAGAAGAGGGAGGGCGAGTAATCGCTCTTTCTTATTCGACAAGTATTGGAATCAAGTGAAAGAAGTCAAATTCAAGATATTAGTCCATAACCTTGACAGGTATGTCAAGGTTATTTTTATTATTCAAATGAGGATTTCTACAGAGCCATGTTTTGAGTATTTAATATAAACTCAACATATTAATTAAATAAAATTAGTATCCAAAGACAATACTATTAACGCTGAATCCAGTCATATTCAAACCCCGCCTCATCTAGACGCCCATATCCACTCCATTACGCATTGTGAGATTGACGAAAAGAAACTCTCTAAGAGCTTAGAATCGGAAAAGAAGTATGGTGGGCCCGATGAGATTCGAACTCATGATCCTCGCCGTGTAAAGAAGGCCATTGATAGCGATTCCGAGGTATATTCCCTCGAATGTCAAGGCAGAAATCAACCTACTGCGGGGGAAAAACTGCAACCTGCTTTATTAAATGATATGTGGGCCCACCATAGAGATTCTTTCAAGGATTGGCTATATTCAAGAAGTATCTCTGAAAGAACCAAAAAAGACTATTACAGATCCCTAATCAAATTCTTCGACACTACAATTGTCCACAGACCACAGGACTTTCGTACAAAGCAACTTGGCGATAAGGCAGAGCGTGGACTTCGAAATCTCTTGAACTACTTTGAAGAAGAAGATATCGATGATGTGGCTAACTACAGCATTGAGAAATGGAGAAGATTCATCAAGATCAAGCAATCTGGTGTGGTTGAAATCTATGTTACAGATGAAGAGGTACAGGAAGCATACAATGCGTGTGCAGAGGATGTTAAACCGATCTTAAAATTACTGATATACTCAGGTAATCGACTTAGCCACATTCATGCTATGCTGGAAAACTTCAATGAACGCAACATAGTAATTGATGGTGATATTGCCCATTATCCAACATCTTCCTTTTCAAGTGGCACAAAGCGAACATTCCAGATATTCTTTCCAACATCTTTTGTCCCTGAGCTCAGAGAATTCAATAATCTATATTCTTATGATTCCTTGCTGAAGAAGACAAAGCATGATCGTGTTTCTTCAAAGACCATTCGTAAATGGCATCTTAACTTGATGGTAGCTGAAGGTGTGACTGAGAGTATTGCTGATTTTATTCAGGGTAGGGCACCTGTGACTGTGGGCAGTGCTCATTATTTGAATAAGGTAAAAAGAGCGAAGGAAGAATACAGGAGGATTGTGGGGAAGTTTATAGTTGATGATCAATCTGGACAAATTAACTTCAAGCTAGGAAATACTCATGGAGAAGAGAATTAGAACACATAGAACAGCTGGAACATTTCATACCTACAAAGTGTGATTCATAATATGAGTAGTACAATGCATTATCTTATCAAATCATGGTATTAGTATAAAGGTAGAATCATACCCTGAATTCTATCTCTGTGTACTTAGCAAGTATTGTTTATTCCGTATATTTATAATGCCTGTCAATGTATCTGCGACTATGAGGAGTATGCTAATAACTTTGGAATTGGCAAAAAGCATACCTTTTTTATTGAAAAATGCAACAGTATTTTAGAATAAATTGAATATTGAATCGGGAACATCATTATTTTCATTTTTTGCTAATTGCATTGACCATTTTACATATTCGTCAGGTTGATTTTGAATTGATGAATTGACTATCATTTCTTCTGTTATTTGTAACAAATTCAGATCATATATCTCAAAAGTTTTTTCAGCTTTTGAAGTAACTAACCGCAAAAAAATATCATCTTCAATTCTGACATGATCAGAGTAAATATCATAATGAGGATGGATAATAGTAAAACATTGACTTTCTTTAGGGTAAGTATTTGTGGTACACCCATCTTTTAATGTATCTTCATTTTTTTTACTGTTGTTGCACTTATAACAACAGACGGCTAAATTCCTTGGTTCGAACATAAATTTAGGATGCTTTGATTTTGGTGCAATATGTTCAATTGTTGTATTTTCTTTATCTTTGATATTTAATTTGGATCGGCAAAAGGGGCAAATACCTTTTTGTTCAGAGTACAAATAATGTTTAATATTTTTTTTAACATTCTTATACTCTTTTTTTTTCCAATTCCGATAATTATCTGGATGAACCATACTCAATGTTTTTAAATCAGTTTTTGTATAAGAATAGGGAGTTTTAATAAGAACCATTTCAATCAAACTTCCCAATAATCTTATCAATAATTCTCTTCATAGGATCGATTTCTTTTAAGTTGGTATTGATTTCTTTTAGCTTCCTAACTCTTTTTTCAATTTCATCAATATCTCTATTTTTTTGACTTATCGCTGAGAGTATTTCTCCCACTTCATTTGCTAAATAGTAATTTCTTATTGTTGGCACTTTAAAGACATTATATAGAATGTCTTCTGCGGTCCAACCATATGTATTCTCTTTATGAGTGATAGCTTGAATTCCTTTATCCGATTCAAATCTCAATGTAATTATTGAAGATGAATCCTTTTCAAGATCTGATATCATAAAATGAGAATGTGTTGCCAAAATAAAGTGGCAGGATGAATAGTTTGAAAAAATATTGTTTAAAGCATATATATATTTCATTTGCCAGTTTGGATGTAAACTGATTTCAGGTTCATCAATTAAAACTAATGAATTATCTTTTATGTTTGCTATTATTCTAAACATTGAAAAGATAAAATGTGATTCACCTGAACTAGCATCAGTTAAACCAAATGTCTGTCCTTTTTTTACTTCGATAACTGGGGACGAAACCAGCCTTAATTTCTGTAGAACCTGCAGTAATTCATGCTCTTTTTGATGATTTTTATTAAATCCATTTTCAGATAATATGTTGTATTCAATAAATTTATCATTTGCACGATTATTAAGCAACCTTATAATATTCTGTATTTCTTCATTTGTCAAACTTTTATATATTGTAGACAGAGGTGCTTGACTATTAGATTTTGTTTCTAAATAGGAATGGAGGTTTTCTATACTTGCTTCTTCGCGTAATCTCTTTGGGATTCTTAACTTATATGTTATTTTTAAAAAATGATCATATCCTAAAAACTCTAATGTTTTCTTTAGGTTACAAATAAATGTAGATCTATCTGTAGCTTCCAAAATTTCGTTTGCTACATTTTTTGCAAAACCTTTTGTAAATGCTGCATTTTCTACCGATCTAATCCCAAGGTACTTATAAAAATCATTATTACTGTACAAGTGTTTATCGTTAACCATAAAAGAAGAAGCTAATAGTCTGTTTGGCAACTCTAAATTATCAATTTTAATGACTTCATAGTTCTTTAAGCATTTTTTATTAGCCTTCCCTCTGCTTGCAACAACGTAAACATTATCATTTATTTGATATTTTAGTTCATAATTATATTTTGGTATACGACGTGTTCGTAATTCTTTGTCAGGATACTTATGTGATTCCAATTCTTTAAATATGTCAATAATTATCCTTAATATCTGACTTTTTCCGGTACCATTTGATCCGATGATAAGAGTAGTAAATGGATTGTTCAAGTGATTAGAATATTTTTTATCTTCAATAAAATCAATACTTATTTTATTAAGAAATTGATGATTTTCGATTTCAAGTTTAATTAATCTAAAAGATTCATTTTTCATTTTATCACTAATCATAACTTCTTTAATATTATAAAAAACATTATTAGTTGCCTATAATTATTAGTACACCATACAATCGGATTCTTAAAGGTATGATAAAGATTAGATTCTCAATTAATTAACCTTGTTATGACATACAATTTTCACGTTATATATATCCCTCCTCATCCAGGTGTATTCAAATGTAGCGATGATTCAATTTTAGATATGATTTGAGGGTGCAGGTGAGTTGTGGGAATTTTGTATTTAAACCCATAATTACAACTATTTTTGTTTAAGATTACATGTTTACGTCATAAAATACTAAAACATTTAAAGAGATACTCTAATCATTGAATGAATTTTCATCACCGATTTGTTCATCTTCTCCATCAATACTTTCATTAAACGATTTGACAATATCACTTATTGTATCTTGTACAAGAGTAAACTTTGAATCATCAGTGTCACAAGAATCAAAAATTAGCTTCGGTTTCTCAGCAATAAGATAAGTCAACTCTTCTACATATTCTGAAAAATCAACATCTCCACCTGTTTTAATTTTTATTTTTTCTTTTCTTTCACTTTTAGGTTCAAAAGAAAGAATCAAATCTTAATCTTCGATAGACGCACTAATTGTGATTGTATCCATGTCATTCACCTTTGTATAATAATTTTTGAATGTTGTATTTTCTCGCCCTGTTATCAAATATGTATTCGCCACCATCCAATATACTACAAATTTCTTTTTGAGAGGATACATCTTCAAGCTTTATTTGTTTGTACGAAATCATGTTGTTATCATTTTGAGCACAAATAATTGATTCAGCATCTCCATAAACAACAATTGCAGGGTTGTGTGTCACTAGAAATAGCTGTTTTTCAAACTTTAGTTCTCTAATAAAATTCACCAATTTTTCTGCTATGAACTTATTACCCAAGTTGTCTTCAGGTTGATTAATAATTATTATGTTAGATGAAGGATTATCAAGGATTTCTTGGAGGTATTTTTCAGAATTATATCCAGGACTGTTATCTTTTGAATTTGAACCATCATTGTATTCCAAAAAGCCGTTTGGATCATCAAAACAGTTGAGTAAATTTTTTAGCTGGCTCTTAACCTTTTTCTTCAAGCTTTCAGGGTCATTGTCTCCATGAATTTTAACCGTACACTTTTCATATAGTAAATCAACCAAACAAGTATACAAAATTGGACTATCACAATCTTTTATACCATCAATAATTAGATCTCCAATATTTTCAGTTGAATCAACCTCCAAGCAAAGTCTACTGCAAGAATCTAACTTAATTTCTTCTGTGTGGGAGATGTTATAATTTTCCAGTCTTTCATAACATTGTTTATATTTTTAACTAAACCAATACCATTGTATAGCACCATTTTTTAACTTTTTTACATTTATATACCTGTACACCAATCTCTATATGGAGATATACATATGTTGAGACGAAATGTACAACAAATAAAAGATAGTCACCTTGTAACAATTCCCGCACATTTGTGTGCATTAATGGGGATTGAAAAAGGAACTGTTATGGACATTGAATTGAATGAGAACAAAATTGTTATGACACCAGTTACCTCGACCCGCCAAGATCAAAAGGTAACTGGAGTTCAGACACATCCCAAGAGGAGTGCCAATGAATAATACAACCTCTCATATTATAGAATCTTCGCTCTTTTATCGAAATAAGAGCTTTGTCAAGGCTATAAGTGAGCCATTAACTGCTTTTTTATGGAGAGGTTGGTATGAATTTCAACAATTTTCCTCCTGAATTAAATGAGCTTCCACAATGGGTAATGTGGAAACTGGAGTATAGACCTGAGCAGGCTAAGCCTTCAAAGATTCCGTATACGGTTGATAATATTCGAGCCAGTGCTACTGATTCAGATACATGGAACATGTTTGATAATTGTATCGAAGCACTTGAGACTGGATTGTATCATGGGATAGGATTTGTTTTCTCAGAAGATGATGACTACATAGGTGTTGACTGGGATAATGTCAGGGATCCTGAAACAGGAGATATTGACCCTGAGGTTATACAAGAGATCCGTGACTTGGACAGCTATGCGGAAATATCACAGAGTGGTACGGGACTGCATGTTATAACTGTAGGAAAGAAACCAGGGGAACGCTGTAGGTCTGGTTGCAGGGAAATGTACGATAAGGAACGTTTCTTCGTGATGACGGGGAATCACCTTGAAAATACGCCATTCGAAATAAAACCCGCATCATCTGAAGTTCTAAAATCCATATACCACAAAATTGCTCCAGATGAAAAGGAGAAAATGGAAACAAGTAAACCTGTGGGTGGCAGAAAGGTATCTCCTCCGCTTACAGACGAAGAAATCTTTTCACTATGCATGGGAGCAAAGAATGCCAACAAATTCGAAGAATTATGGGATGGTAGCACATCAGGCCACGAAAATGATGATAGTAGGGCAGATTTGGCATTATGCACTATTCTAGCTTTCTATACCCAGAATTCCGCACAGATAGATCGACTGTTCAGAAAATCGAAGCTATACAGGTCAAAGTGGGAACGCAGTGATTACAGGGGCAGGACTATACAAACATCCATCGGCGGTTTAACAGAAGTATACAATCCTTGTATGCAAAATCAAGATGGTGCTGGAGGATGTGTACTCTTCGGTGAGAAAGGAAAATTCCTCCCTTCCGAGTTGGCCAAGGCGCTCATGAAGGAGATGAATATAGTCACCTTTAACGATGACCGTGCATCTGTGTACTGGAATGGCAGATATTACCAAGAAGGTGCTGACAACCTGATAATGGCTCGTGCACAGGAATTGCTGGGGAAAGATAGTACAAAGCATAGGGTTGCTGAAACCCTGTTTTACATCAAAAACGATACTCTGGAAGAACGTAGTGTATTTGACAAGCAAACAGGAGAAATCAATCTCCAGAACGGTGTCTATAATATATACTCTCGCGACTTCCGTGCACACAGCCATGAGGACAGATTTACATATGTTTTGCCATTCCCATATGATAGGAATGCAACATGTCCGCAATTCGATACTTTTCTGAATGAAGTGCTGGAGCCAGAGTATATTGCCACGGCATACGAATGGATTGCTTATGGCTTTGTTCCGGGATATCCGATTCAGAAGTTTCTGTACCTGCACGGAGATGGTGGTAATGGTAAAGGTGTGTACCTTCAGGTGAACACTGCCATGTATGGGTCAAAAAACGTGTCTTCACTTTCTATGCAGGACATAGAAAATGATCGTTATTCCAAAGCTGAGCTGTTTGGAAAACTTATGAATGTATGTGGCGATATGTCAAACCAGCAGCTTAAGGATACCAGTACAGTGAAATCACTAACCGGCGGGGATGAGGTCACTGCAAGGAAAATATATGGGAAACCGTTCAAATTTATCAACCGTTCAAAGATGGTATTCTCCATGAACTATATACCTGAATCGCTGGATAACAGTGATAGCTGGTACAGGCGATTTCTTTTAATACCGTTTAAAAGGCGTGTAGTTGGTAACGAATGCACGGAACTTGATTATTACAAGAAATTGACGACCCCAGAGGAGCTGTCAGGCATATTCAATAGGTGCATGGAAGTTTTGCCTGCTCTTTTGGAAAGGGGTGATTTTTCGTGTTCTATGGGTATTCGCAAAACACGGACGTATACACAAGAGAGATCCAATCCAATAGCTGCTTTTGCAGATGAATGTGGCCATCTGAGTGAGGATAATGAAGTACCAATAGATGAAGTCTATGCAGCTAACATTCGGTACTGCCGACTGAACAATATCACAGTTATAGATAGAAGAGTGTTCGGCAAGAAATTCAGAGGGTTATACAAGGGCGAGATAATATCCACAAGACCATATGTGAACAAGGTCCGCCTAACATGCTATAAAGGATATGAATTGAAGAACGGGTGGCATGGCCTCAATGCTGAGCAGGAAATAGAAGCATACGAAAATTCCCGTGAGAATGGTCACATCAAAAGAGGAGGCGGTCAGGACCCGGTCATAAAAAAAAAATCTGTTTTTCCCGATACTGATGATACAATTGAGCATTCTGGTCATAACAAATCTTTAATAATTAATAATCCGAGACAAGATAGTAGTAATTGTGTTAGTAGTGGTATAGTAGAAAAAATAGTGCAAAATGATATGACCAATGTGATCAACGAAAAAAATGAAGGCATTGATTACGATAATGAAAATAAATCCTTGTGTCCTTCATATGACCAAGAAGATTCTGTTGTGACCAAATATCGCACATGTCAAGAATGTGGCGAGAAAAAATGGGGGTTCGTGGCGATACACGATAATACTGGATGCAAGCACATCTGCATATTGTGTTATTCTCGATTGTGGAAAGAACGTCAGGCCAAGAATTCCAATAATAAAGATATCAGGGGGTGATACTGAACACTCCCAAGCGATCATAATCAACAATTAACCACGATGTGGTAATTTTTCCAACAGATAAGAGACATAGCATAATCAAAAGAAAAGAGGAGCGAGGTATAATGTCTGAAACAAGTGATAATACAACTGTAATTCGTAAAAATATTGATCGTGCACAATTAATGGATATATCTTCCTGGCTAGTGGAATCTCTTCGAATGAGGCTGGATGTTGCCAGGTTCAAAGTACGTGACGGAGACAATGTGAAACTGCAATATGTTCGAGCACTGGTTCAGGCTATACAGGCACATAACTCAGTCCTGAAGGACCAGGAACTGGAAGAAATCAAGGTAAGATTGGATGTGCTCGAATCAGCAGGACAGGATGGTAGTACATGACTTTTGCAGATATCAAAAAAAGGATGGGAGCAATCGAACAGAAACATAGTCGAGGAAAATTCAAAGCATTTGTGAATATTGACCATGAGCTGGATGAAGAAATAGAACAGTACAAGCAGGAGCATCCACACCATAAAATTGTAATCATCAATGTAGTTGCTCCAAATGACAAAGATGACGACATTTACGATAAAGGGGAGTAAGTGATTAACATGGAAGAGGGGAATATTTTATTTGCAGGGGAAAAAATATACGGCAGAAGCAACAAACATTTTTTAAGAAACTTAATATGTAAAATTAAGGATATAGCGGAGGCCGGATTCAATGAAAATCATCGTTTGAACCCAGAATTAAACTTAGATTTTGTCATGAATATGGATGAACCGAGTATGAAGTTTTCTATGGAATATTCAAACTACGGTCAGTATCCAAATGAATCAATAAAGAAAACTGGTTTAAAAGTTCAGAATGATATAATCAATCACTTAGAGGCATCGCATGCATTAAATCCTTATTTTTGTTACCATATATCTCCCAATTGGCATTTATCGTCTTGCTTATTTTTCGATTTACATATTGAACCATACAAAGGTTATTTTATATGTCCGGTTTGTGGTGAAGAAGTTGAAAACTGTAAAGAGAATAGCGTGGTTTCTACACTTTTATGCGGAAAGAATATTGTCATGTGTCCCAATAAAAATGATCATATGACATATTTTGTGGAGGACGTTATTAATAAAGCGTTTCAAAGTGAAGAATATTTTATTATTTCAGAAAGTATAGCCGTTCATAGGATCGATTTGAATAAAAATCAAATGTTACTAGGCCAGCTTAATGTTATAGCAAAAACAGAAGATACGTCATTTCGAAAACTAGACCTCCATGTAAAAAATGCCGAATTATATATAATTACAGATGAAAAAATACCTGCTGGATATATCTTTTGGAATGATTTCAATGATAAAAAAAGATGTTTGAGGCAAATATTCATAAGAAAAGAATTCAGAAAAGGTGGCCTGGGAACACAGTTAATTGAGAAAACATTTGAAATTGAATCTGAAAATACTAAGTTTGTTATTGAATCCCCAAATGAAATAACATCCAAAATATTATTGAATTTGGGGTATATAAAAGAAGAGGGAAATATGCATGTTGGCGTTCGCTGCAGTTTTTGTAATTGACCACGTTGGAAAGCAGTTCATTTGTAATTATAAAATACTGACCATATACTTACATCAAACTGGACTAGAAATCATGCAGGTTCATCTGCATGACTTTTTCATTCCCCATTTGAATTAATGGTCTCCATGATTTCCTTGAAACTTTCCAGTGATGCTTCGATGTTCTCTATTATCTCATTTGCAAGCACATCTGGATCTGGCAGGTTATCCAAGTCTGCAAGGCTCTTGTCCTTGAGCCAGAATATATCCAGATTGGTCTTGTCCCTTGCAATGATTTCATCGTAGCTGAACTTGCGGAACCTTCCCTCTGGGGTGTCCTCGCTCCAGCTTTCAACACGCTTGTGGCGGTCCTTCGGATTATAGCACTGGATGAAATCTTCAAGGTCTGAGAACTTCAGCGGACTCTTTTTCAGCGTGTGATGGACATTGGTACGGTAGTCATATATCCAGACCTCCTTTGTCCAAGGGTCTTTAGCTGCTTCCTTTGCTTCGAAGAATAAGACGTTAGCCTTCACTCCATGGGCGTAGAATATGCCAGTTGGAAGGCGCAGTATGGTGTGCAGGTCGGTGGTCTCAAGGAGTTTCTTGCGTATGGTCTCCCCGGCTCCACCCTCGAACAGTACGTTGTCCGGCAATACAACTGCTGCCTGGCCACCGGTTTTGAGGATGGTGTGGATGTGCTGCACAAAGTTGAGTTGTTTGTTGCTGGTGGTGACCCAAAAGTCCTGACGGTTGTAGGTCAGATCCTCTTTTTCCAGTCCTCCTTCTTCGTTGGTGAAGGTCATGCTGCTCTTTTTACCAAAGGGTGGATTGGTGAAGATGTAATCATAGCGCTCCCCTGAATCGGCTATGAGTGCATCGGAATTGGATATCATGGGCTGCCCGTCAATCTCTCCGATGTTATGCAGGAAGAGGTTCATCAGTGCCAACCTTCGTGTTCCGGCTACTATCTCGTTGCCTCCAAAGGTCTTGTTCTTCAAAAACCTGCTCTGCTCCCGATCCAGTTGCTCATGTGATGTAAGGAAATCATAGGCTGCCAAAAAGAACCCGCCTGTACCACAGCAGGGGTCACCTATTGTCTTCATGGGCTGCGGTTGCAGACACTCCACCATGGTCTTGATGAGAGGGCGGGGTGTGAAATACTGCCCGGCTCCACTTTTTGTATCCTCTGCATTCTTCTGCAAGAGTCCTTCGTATATCTCGCCCTTGGTGTCAACACCCATCATGACCCAGCTTTCCTTGTCGATCATATCGATGACCTTGTACAGCATTGCAGGGTCGCTTATCTTGTTCTGGGCCTTGAGGAAAACTTGCCCGAGCATCCCCGGCTTCTTGCCAAGCTCCTCCAGCAGGTTCTTGTAATGGGTGTCAAGCTCAGCACCCCGCTTCTGCTTCAAGACATCCCATGTATATTCTTCAGGGATTCCAATATCCCGGCCATAAGGAGGCTTCCTGTACTCCTCTGCCATCTTCAGGAATATGAGAAAAGTCAGCTGTTCCAGATAGTCACCATAGCTCACTCCCCCGTCACGCAGTACATGACAGAAGCTCCACACTTTGGATACGATGGATGATGTATTTTCAGACATTTTTTGGACCCTTGATAATAAACTGATATATTTGATGCTTTTTCGCAAAGTCGATAGTTAATGGATGTAATTAATTTGCTCGTTTACTTCCCACTTTCTGCTTTCTCAGTCTTCACTCTCTCCAACAAAAGATTAGCCGGTTCCCAATCAGGCGCATTCCTCACTTCCTCCAACTCCCTCTCATTGAGCAGTTTCCCCTCAAACGCCCTTTTCAAGATACTCTGCCTAAGAGCCTCGGCCTTTTCCAGATTCTCCGCAATGTCCTGTTCCATTTTATCGCAGACCGAAAGGCGCGTTTCGATTTCACTGACGATGGCTTGTTGCTCGGGGAGGAGGCAGAAAGGGAAAGGTAGATTTGAAAGTACTGTAAGATTTATTGAAGCAAGATTGACTGTTTGTTTTGCATTTTTAAAGAAATATCTCTTGGCTGTTTGTGTTTGTGAAAAATAGCCGATGTATGCAGATACAAGGTTTTTTGAATATGGTCTTGCACGAAAAACATGATTTTGATGGATACAATCTTCGATTTGTTCTTTCCAGATGGTTCCTCTTCCAAGTTTGTCTTTGTCTCCACCTTCAGTGTATAATATATCTCCTTTAATTAGGCGATATTTCTCTAAATCTCCTTCCAAAACATCAATATATTTTATTTCAGAAAGGTCTAAATAGCCATCTTGAACGTTTGCAACCCTCAAATAAGGCAAAGATATTTTTTTCTTCCCTTCTAACTTTCGACCTTTAGTCACTCCACCTCTGAGATTGCATAATTCCTGTAATTTGACCCATTTCCACCCAACTGGAATCTTGGGTAAATCTACAATCTCTTCTTCATTGAGTTTTACTACAGATTTCATTCTTCTGTTTGTAGATTTTATACTTTCTTCCCTCTCCCTTCGAATCTCCTCCAGTAGCTCACATGCACTTGGCAAACCCACCTGCTGCTCCCGCCATTTTCTTGTAAGATCTCCCACAAACGCCTTCTTCAGCACTGCCTGCCTGTACACCTTGAGCTGCTCCTGTGCCAGTTTGAGATTGGCGATGCCATTGTCCAGTTCGCTGAAGAGAAGCTCGATTTTGGAGACTATGGCTCGTTGTTCGGGGAGAGAGGCAATGATAATTTCCATTTCTTCTATTTTTTTAGAAGAGATATTAGGTTGTGCTCCTCCATAAGCATCCTTCTCAATTCTTCGCTTTAGACTGTGTAATTGATAAAAAAGAAAGGATTTGTACAATAAGTTATTATCAATCAATTTGAAATTGCCTACACGCTGGTTTTGATATGCTTTAACTTTATCCTTAAAAATTCCAAACTTCCCAGTGGTTGCACCAGACATCGCTATTAAAATGTCTCCATTTTCAATCAGGTAGTCTTCATATTCAGATTTAGGGTGTACATTAACTGCACTTTTACAAGTAGCAGAAGCCTCTTTTATATCTGAAATCCTGATAACAGGAACTCCTTCTGTTTTGTATTCTGAACTTTTGAATGCAAAACCATTTTTGAGTTTGCAGATATCACCTAATTTCACTTTTTCCCATCCTTTTTTTTCTTGATAGGGATTGGTTTTTTCAGATGTCAAAATTACTTTTGTTTCCATAATAATCGTTTATTACAACTCTTTATTCCATCTTCACGCCGCCAATGCTTCATTCATTTCGCTGATAATCCCTTTCATCTCATTGCCAAAAAGCTGGTACATCATGCCACGTCCACCCATTGCATCGAAGGGTGTGTAATCCAGATCGTCTATTTCCAGATGGAAACTATTGGTAACGTAATCCTTTATCATGCGCAGCCAGTTCATCTGGTCTTCATTGAACTTCAGGGTTCCGGCCTGTTTGCTGAAAACCCATTCCTGGAAGTTGCGGTTCACGGTCAGGTCGTAGGCTGAGAGGATGGGGTCTATCTCGGTGACCCTGCGGATAAGGGATACCAGAGCTGTAAGCTCGCTTTTTGGGGATTTTCCATTAACTTT
The DNA here is from genome assembly GCF_038446525.1 of Methanolobus sp. ZRKC5. Classification (GTDB taxonomy): domain Archaea; phylum Halobacteriota; class Methanosarcinia; order Methanosarcinales; family Methanosarcinaceae; genus Methanolobus. The sequence goes on along the minus strand of NZ_CP151792.1, from coordinate 2,884,840 downwards.
TTCAAGCTGCTCGAAAGCCTTCCAGACCCTCTGGGGTGCAAAATAGGGTTTTTCCATCTTCAGCTTATCCAGCAGCTCTTTTATCATGGTAAAGGTGACATCCCTGCGCTGGTAGGGCTGGTTGTAGAATATACTGAGTGCTGTTATCTCATCCCTGTTGGCTTCAAGATAGGCTTTGAAGTCAATGATAAGTTCATCCGCTTTTGCCACAGCATCCTTATCCCATTCGGCTGTTGTCACACTGTCGATGTTCACCGTATCAATGATCTGCTCATGCTCCCTGCGTACATTCTCGATATAATCATTCAGTTTTCCGTTAAATGTTGACCTTGCAACATCTATCAATTCCTGTTGTGCATGTTTCTGTGCCACGTCTAAGGTCATTTGGGGTTGCTGCTGCTTAATACCGGCAGCTGTGGCATCTATGATATCAGGATTGTAGGCACTGAACAGGTCTCTGATAGCCACAGTGATATCCTTTCCACCAGATTTTTCAGCAAATGTCTCTCTCTCTTCATCGCTGATTTGCTTGTTCAGTCTTGCCAGCCTGCTTGCAAGTGAAATGTAAAGGTCTTCGTCCTGAGCACCAAAGGTCACAGCTGCCAGCAGGTCTTTTAAAGCAATGCCTTTCTTGCGCTCCAGCGGTCTGCTATCGGTCTTCAGGGACTTAGTGACTCCCACAGCATCCACTACCACAAAATGAGTCTTAGCCGAAACCGCCGAAGGTGTCACTTTCTTCAGGTCATCGAATCCCATTGTCCGGGTTCCACGTCCTTTCATCTGCTCGAAATAGTTCTTGCTCTTCACATCCCTCATGAACAATAAGCATTCCAGCGGCTTAACATCCGTACCTGTGGCTATCATATCCACCGTCACAGCAATTCTTGGATTGTAATCATTACGGAACTGCGACAGCACAGACTTCGGATCTTCTTCAACCTTGTAGGTAACCTTCTTGCAGAAATCATTACCTTCCCCGAACTCTTCTCGGACGGTCTGGATAATATCATCCGCATGGCTATCGGTCTTGGCAAAGATCAGTGTTTTTGGAACCTCTTCCCTTCCCGAGAATATTTCAGGCAGCTTATCCCTGAAAGTCCGTATAATATTTCTTATCTGGCTGAGGTTAACCACATCCCTGTCCAGTTGCTTACCATTATATTTGAAGTCCTCATCCAGTTGTTGCCATCTTTTCCTGCGGGTCAGTTTCTCCCGCCTGTCTACGAATTCCTTTGCGTCGATCTTTGCTCCGTTCTTTGTGATCTCCGTTTCAATAGTGTAAACATCATATCCAACATTCACACCATCAGCCACCGCTTCCTCATGACCGTACTCGCTCACAACATTCTCATTGAAAAAACCAAAAGTCCGTTTATCCGGGGTGGCTGTCAGACCTATCAAAAAAGAATCGAAATAATCAATTACCTGCTGCCACAGGTTGTATATGGAACGATGGCACTCATCAACCACGATAAAATCAAATTCTTCAATAGGAATTTTCTCATTATAGACTACAGGAAGAGGTTCCTTTGGCTGCCATTTCTTCTCGGCAGGATTCTCAATTTCAGATTCTTCATCCAGTTCCTCATCTTTAAGAATGGAATACAGACGCTGGATAGTGGAAATGCATACCTGGCTGTCCGAAGAAATAAATTTTGAACGCAAGCGCTGCACATTGTACAACTCAGTGAATTTGCGATTATCATCATTTGGCAAATAAGCCATAAATTCCTGCTCTGCCTGCTCGCCAAGGTTTCTGGTATCAACAAGGAACAGTATTTTCTTAGCATCCGCATACTTTAGCAAGCGGTAAATGAAAGTAATAGCAGTATAGGTTTTCCCGGAACCTGTGGCCATCTGGACCAAAGCCCTTGGATGATTATCCTTGAAAGAATTCTCGAGGTTGTTAATTGCCATAATCTGACAATCGCGTAATCCTTCAATTCTTAACTCCGGTATTGAAAGCAGCCTTTCCCTTAAAGAATGTCCTTTTTTGAGATATTCTCTGAATGTTTCAGGTCGATGAAATGAAAAAACAGACCTTGACCTTGGCTTAGGGTCACGGTAATCTGTGAATCTCGTCACTCCCCCCGTGCTCTCATATACAAAAGGCAGGGGATCATTATTCAGGTACTTCAGCTTGCTCGCTGCATATTCAGAAGATTGCCCTTCAACGGCAGTCAAATGATGGCCTTCTTCCTCTCTTTTTGCTTCTATGATTCCAACAGGTGATTTTTCTACAAAAAGCACATAATCAGCCGGTCCCACATCGGTCCAGTATTCTTTGATAGCAATGCCTGAGGATTCATTCCAATTGATTTTATCTCTTTCTTGCACTGCCCAGCCAGAGGAATTAAGTTTTCTATCGATGATATCTCTGGCCTTCTGCTCTGGACTCTGATTGGTACTCATATGATTTTATCCACTGTGTTTATCTAATGTGTGTTATTTTTCGTGGGGTTATGCAGGGCCAGTAAATTGATGGTGATTAATGCATATTAGCTCACTAATATTTTTCAATGGCATATAATATTTTCTTATTTTGTGTAGATATTGATGATTTTTGGAATCATAATCAATCACTGGTTATATAAATATTATATAACAACCTCTTATTAAGAAGGTAATAGTTAATGAAATCCATAGGTAAATCCAAAATCACAAGGCTCAGCCCTAAAAAGAATATTACATATCCATTGATCAGATTGCCACAATCATACACAGATTTAATTGGTGAAACTGCCCACATATTCAAAACCGAATGCAATGGCAAGACTTTGTTTATTATATCATTAGATGAAGAATTCGATGGTGAACTGCAAGTTGTACAACCCAGTAGTAACTCAGACCTTGAATTAAGAGTAGAATCACTAGAAAAACAGCTATCACTATTACAAGAATCAATATCAGTAAAAAGAGATTTTATTGGTGGGCCCGATGAGATTCGAACTCATGATCCTCGCCGTGTAAAGGCGATGTCATAACCAGCTAGACCACGGGCCCACATTGTTTGCGAATAAAGTTGTTCGGTGACGGTTTCGCCCTCGAGCAACTCCTTAATGTAACTAGTTGTATATAACCTTTATTGATGGAAACGGGAAAAATGAACTAAAACTTTTGTTTCTGCCCTTTTTAGCTAAGATAACAGGCATGCAGACTACTAGTATCCTAAAAATTTACCAGTCATTTCAGTGATTTCACTCCTGCTAATTGCAACTTTATCCATAATGCATTCGTATATGAGAGTTACTTTTCCCAGGTATTCTCATGACATTCCTCCGTTTAAACAAATATCATCTTGCGGGAAATTAATGTTTACCATATTTTCCACCTCAGCAAGCCACTCCTGTCGCTCTTCCGCGGAACTGCCCGCAATAGTCCTAAAAATCCTGCGATGAAAATTAGTGACCCCGCAGAAATCAAAAACACAGTCCTTCCATATCCTCTCCAGCGGATCGCCAAAAACGGTGTTCTCCCTTTCCTCTAGTGTATTAGAAGTATTGAATACGACAGCAGCCTTTGCTTTCAGAAGACCGATGGGGAGACCCGAGCCATCATCATCCTCTGCAAACGTGTATGCTATCTTTTCTCTTAGTACACGATCCACCCATCCTTTCAGCATGGCCGGAGGCTGCCCCCACCAGTTTGGATGGATGATAACAATTCCATCAGCCTCCCTGATCTCAGAACAATGTGATTGAACAAGTGGATCATCTGATTGGTCAGTTACCAACTCCTTACCCTGGAGAAGTGGATTGAAACCTTCCTTATGCAAATCATGGAAACAACCATCATGTCCGTTAGAATCCAGAGTACTAACTACAGTATTTGCAATAGCATGATTGAAGCTCCCTTCATAAGGATGACCGAGTATAACAGAAACCTTCATGCACATCCACCTTTCCAATGGCACCTATTTATCCATACATATATCTCAAAAATGAAAGTTTGAAGGAACTCAATCCAGATAGTCCACAACAACCCTGCCCTCATTGATCTTGCCAACAAATTCGGCAACCTTCAGGTGCTCAGGATGGTCCTGGTAAATCTTAAATGCCTCCTCATTTTTAAACTCGGAATAAAGAACAACATCGTAAGCAACAGCCGAAGAATTGATATTAATTCCCACCTCGATCATCCCAATCTCAGGTATCGAATTCTTGAGAGTCTCAAGCATTTCCTTCATGAACAGAGCATTCTTGATATTGGTATTTCCTTCAGCCTGCTCCTTTAATTTCCACATAACAATATGTTTTAGCATGATATTTTCCTCTTTTCTACAAATGTTGACATGTCTTATGTCTTTTATGTTTCACCATGAAGGATACGATATCCTGAAAAAGAGTGCTGATATGTATTTAAATACTAACAAAGTGAAATAGGGCAATAATGCCTTACGATTCAAGTGACGAAGACGAAGACTACGAGATAGAACTCGTCGAGGAGTACATTGGTGATTACGGTAGTATCCGGTCCATTGTACGTGAGGCTTTACCATTTGAACTCATGGCAACCATTGGAGGAGTTATTTCAGGACTTATTTTATCAGGCATGAGCAATGAGCTGGAACTAATACCAGGATTAATAGTCATCACACCCGCTGTACTTGGCATGAGAGGGAACATATCCTGCACACTGGGATCACGTCTTGGAAGTGCCATACACATGGGCCTTATCACAAAGATAGACCGCAATCCTGAACTTATAAACAATGTTTCAGGATCCCTCTTATTGAGTCTGACGATGTCTTTTATACTTGGAATAGTAGGTCATCTTATAACCGTGGGCCTTGGCCTGCAAAGTGCAGGAGCATTCACCTTGACATTGATCGCTGTCATAGCCGGAGTATCTTCAGGGCTCATCCTTGCATTCGTTGCGGTCCTGCTTGCACTTGGTATGTTCCGCTTCGGATTTGACCCGGATAACGTGGTAACTCCTGCTATTGCCACCATTGGTGACATCGTATCCATGATAATGCTCTTTCTGGCTGCAAAGGTGGTGCTTATGATATGAGCTACTATACAGTCAAAGGAATATTGGCCAGAGGCTTCCCCATTCTTCTGCTCACATCGGTCATAGGCATATTCGCAGGCCAGATACTCAATATTGAAATTGAGAAACTGATCTCCATGCCCATCATACTTGTGCTCATACCTGCACTGATCAAGATTGGGGGAGATACAGGAAGCATGCTCGGTGCAAGACTGTCATCATCCTTTCACATGGGTCTTGGAAGTCATCTTCGAAGAAACCCGGTTGTCCGCAACAGTGTTCTTGCAGCCCTTATAGTAGGGCTTAGTGCCTGCTTCTTTGTGGGTATAGTAGTATGGATCACAGGAACAATTCTTGGAATTGGACTTCCATTCATAACACTCATGGCCCTGTGCCTTATAGCCGGCTCATTTGAGCTACTGGCTGTCTTTTCAGCCACCATCACAATCGCATTTGCATCTCACAGGTTTGGGGTGGACCCCGATGACACAGTAATTCCACTTATCGCCACCCTTGGCGACCTTATAGGTGTCATCGGAATATTCGTAACCATACATATCCTGAACATAATCTAAAATATAATATAATTTAAAGCCAAATACAGATTAAGAATAAATGAACGGTAGAAATCTATGAGTCCCAAGGAAATAAAGTATATTCCACGCAATCTCAAAGACCTTTTAACAGAGATGAAGGATACATCCGAACTCATGGTAGACCTTGCGTATTCAGCTATGGTCTATGATGACGAGGATATTGCAGAAGAAGTGATCCGTCTTGAAGAAAAGATGGATACACTTGATTACCACATGAAAATAGCAGCCATGCTCAGTACAAGACGTGTTGAAGAGGCAGAAGAGATGTCCGGTGTGCTTCAGGTGGCTCGTGCATCTGAAAACATATCCAATGCAGCCGGCGACATTGCCAAAATCGTTCTAATGGACATGGGTATCCCCAGGGAACTAAATCTTGCAATGAGGGAAGCTGACGAAACTATTGCCAGGGCAACTGTAGGTGAAGACTCGGTAATTGCAGGTCGAAATCTGGAAGATATTGAATTCGATACTGAAGCCGGAATGTGGATAATCGCCATTCGCAGAAATGATGAATGGATATATGATCCGAGTCATCATACCCGCATAAGACCTGATGATGTGCTTTTTGCACGTGGTCATGATGAAGGTGTTCCTCTTTTTATTGAACTTGTAACAAATCTCAAGTATGTACCAAGGGAAATGCAGCATGAGAGATTCCTGATAGATCTTGAGAAAGCTGTTGATATTATTGTGGAAATGAAGAACATGGGTGAACTTTCCGTAGGACTTGCCTATTCTGCCCTGTTATTCGACAATGAAGACATTGCGCATGAAGTAAAAGCTCTTGAATCCGAAATGGACTCCATGAAGCATGAGCTCCAGCACTGGGTACTCGAAACTGCAAAACATGTTCCTGATGTGAACATTCTTCGTGGACTCCTGCAGCTTGCAAATTCTGCTGAAGCAATCTCAGATGCCGCTTACACCATCGCAGATACAGTTCTCAGAGATATCGATCTGCACCCAATAATAACCATAGCTGTCAGAGAATCCGACGAGGTTATCACCAAACTGATTGTTCAGGACTGCTCACCAATTGTCGAGAAGACATTTGGTCAGTTAAAGCTTGAAACTGAAACTGGTGTACATGTGATGGCAATTAAAAGAGGGGAAAGGTGGGTTTACAGACCTAACAAAAGAACAGTTGTCCAGTCAGGTGATATACTCGTAGCCAGGGGTTCACGCACAGGAGAAGAAGCATTGTTTGAAATGTGTGCCTGTCCACTTGACGATAAAAATAATTCCTGATCGAATCGATCAGGATATCCATTTAATTATGTAAAAACTAATTTTCTGTTTTGTTTTTACTTCAGTATGGTGACTGAACCATCTTTATTGCCAATATAGACCTCGTCAGTATTGGTAAAGATGCCATGCTCTACAATGCCAGTGATCTGCGAAAGAACAGTAGACATAGCAATTGGATCCTCAATTACACCAAAGCTTGCATCGATTATGAAATTTCCATTATCGGATATAACCGGACCATCTTTTCTTGATGCAAGACGCAGCACCGGGTCTCCTCCGATTTTCCTTATCTCTTTTGATACAAATTCTTTTGCATAAGGAAGCACTTCCAGTGGAACATAGTGATTCAATTGTTCACTTACCTTTGAATCGTCAGCAACTATCACAAAGCGCTTTGCAGAATGTGAAACGACCTTCTCACGTGTGTGTGCAGCACCACCGCCCTTGATAACATTCAAGGCACCATCAACCTGATCAGCACCATCGATAGCTACATCGAGCTCTGGATGCTCAGCAAGTGATGTCAGGGTAATACCTGCTTCAATAGCAAGCATTTCTGACTGGTATGATGTTACAACTGCAATGATGTCAAGTCCACCGGCAACACGCCTTCCAAGCTCGGCTATTGTGTATGCGGTGGTCGAGCCGGTACCAAGACCGACGACCATACCATCTTTGACAAGGTCAGCAGCTGCAAATCCTGCAGCCTTCTTTTCCGGACTTTCTCCGACTGGATTTCTTTCTTTCATGAAATATTCATCCTGTGGATATATTATTATGGAGAAAGTCTTCGCCTGTCTCTTGGGAAGAGTACGACATCACGGATGTTCTCAACACCAAGCATGGTCATGACAAGCCTTTCACATCCAATACCCCATCCTGCGTGTGGAGGCATACCGTACCTGAAAGCCTTAAGATAGAACTCGAATCCTTCTGGGTCAAGACCCTGTGACTCAATTCTGCTTATGAGAAGCTCAGGAATGTGTATACGCTGTGCACCGGATGAGAGTTCCATTGTCCTGTGCATCATGTCAAATCCCTTTGAAAGAAGTGGATTGTCCTCATAAGGCATTGCGTAGAACGGCTTTATCTCGGTTGGCCAGTCAATGATAAAGTAGTGTGATTCACCGGTTTCCTTGAAAACATACTCACCAATGGTATGTTCTGCAGCAGTACCAAGGTCATCTCCCCAGTTGAGCATCTCGTCAGTGTTTGCATTGACGATTTCGATAGCCTCATCATAGGTAACTCTCTTGAAAGGAAGTGCTGGTACCTTTAGCTCGACACCAATAGATGTGAGTGAATCGGATGCATTCTCAATTACCTGCTCATATACGTAAGCTACCATCTCTTCAAGGATTTCCATTACATCAAAGTGATCACAGAAGCTTGCTTCTATATCAATTGATGTTGCTTCGTTAAGGTGCCTGCGGGTGTCGTGTTCCTCTGCCCTGAAAATAGGACCAATCTCAAATACCCTGTCAAGCCCACCAGACATAAGGATCTGTTTGAAGAGTTGAGGACTCTGGTTGAGGAAAGCTTCCCTGTCAAAATATGTGATCGGGAAAAGGGATGTTCCACCTTCTGTTGCTGTTGCCACGACTTTTGGACTGGAAGTTTCAATGAACCCGGTATCTGTGAGGAAACCTCTGACAGCCCGAAGTACTTCATGTCTTATTCTGAAGATAGCTGTGGTCCTTTCCCTTCTAAGGTCGATGAACCTTGAATCAAGACGAGTGTCAAGTTCAGCTTCAACCTTTCCGGTTGTATCCATTGGAAGTGGTGACTCAGCCTCGTTGAGAACTGTTATCTCATCAGGAATGACCTCGTATCCATTTGGAGCCTTTCCTTCCGGTTTAACGCTACCTGTAATAGATACTACTGATTCTCTGACAAGTTTCCTTGCCTGGTCCAGAAGTTCCGGATCAGTCTTCTTTTTCACCAGTGTGATCTGGGCCCTTCCTTCACGGTCCCTGAGCACAACAAAACAAATTCCACCGAGGTCACGTACCTCATGTACCCATCCGGCGACAGTGACCTTCTGGTCACCCAATTCCTCCGGGTTGATCTGTGACGTATAATGCGTTCTAAGAGCTGCTAATGACATATAATTCACCTGATTTAACTAATATTATTATAATAACTGATTTGCTTCAATAGCTAATTTATGCGTTATAAACCTAATTACTAAAAATTATAGTGATTTGCTCCCGTCAGGAACAAATATTAAGATTCAATCACAGCTTCTTTCATTTATCTCGGACCTGATATTATCTTTCAACATATCCATTGCAGTGTCATAACTATCTGACTGCCCAAGTACCCACATCATCTTGACAAGAGCGACTTCAGGTAGCATATCCTCACCTTCGATGACACCGGCTTTCAATATGTCCCTGCCTGTATCATAGACTCTGTCACATATCCGACCATTAAGGCACTGGGAAGTGATTATAACAGGAATCTGTTGTGATGTGGCTCTCTCTAACTGTGGTACCCAGTCAGTTGATACATGCCCAAGTCCCGTACCTTCAATAACTATGCCTTTGTAACCTGCATCAATGAAGTAGGCCAGTATATCAGGGCTTGCACCCGGAGTGAATTTCACAAGGGCACATTTGGATTCAAGAGAATCACTGATTGCCAGTTCCTTTTCATCTCTTTTAACGTAAGGAAGTGACGTAAGAATTTCTCCTGTGGAATAGTCCACATAGCCGATAGGCTCGGAGTTGATCGACCTAAATGCATCCCTTCTGGATGTGTGCATCTTGCGTACCTTGGTTGCACGATGAATTGAACATTTGTCGTCTGATGCTTCACTGTGCATGACAACTGTAACCTCGGCAATGTCACTTACAGCAACCTTTGCAGCACAAATTGCATTCATAGCATTGTCACTGCTTGGCCTGTCAGCACTTCTCTGTGAACCTACAAACACAATTGGCACTGGGGTGTCAATCATGAATGACAATGCTGCGGCAGAATACATCATGGTGTCAGTGCCGTGGGCTATTATTATACCATTAGCACCGCCTTTTATCTCTTCCACAACAGCCCTTGAAAGTTCCTGCCAGTACTCAGCCTTCATGTTCTCAGAAAGAATATTGTAGATAGCCTTTCCACTGAAATTTGCGATTTCGGTAAGTTCAGGAATAGCCTGCAAAATATCATCTGCCGAGAACTGTGAGGTCACAGCACCAGTCCTGTAATCTATTTTGCTGGCAATGGTTCCACCCGTAGACAGGATAGACACTTTCGGAAGAGTGGATTTTCCCTTTGTTTCTATCTCCGTTTTTTGAGCTGGTTTAACGGAAACTTCCATATCCTCTTTTAGCTGGATCACGGAAACAGTAGCACCTCGTGGGTCAATACCAGCATTGTAACCACTGACCATCTTGATCACAATATGTCCGGTGGTGCTGGGCATTGCTATACCTTCATACTCAACACCATCTTTCTCAACCTTTACTCGGTCGCCCTCTTCAAATGTTCTGCTATGCAACATACAATTCTTTGACATGATATCCCTTCAATAATAACGATAATTATTTTCCCTGCTGATCAATACATTCCTGCGCTGCTGCAAATAATCGGCTAAGAGAATTCTCAATCCTTATGTTCAACTCAGCTATTGCAAACTTTTCTTCTTCAAGAGTGTCTTCACGTGCAGCGATTGCCCTGCTGATCTCATCTGGAGCTGGCCCACCAGTCACGTTCCTCTTATTAATATTCAGTATTGGATCAAGAGCTTCTGTGATCATCTCTGCAGTCAGACCTCTGGAACTTAGACTTCCACCAAGAACATCCTGTGCGACTTCATCAATCTCGGCAAGAGAAGGATTTCCGTCACCCTTTGCAAGAACTCCGACTATCTGATGTGCGGTCCTGAATGGAATTCCAGCAGCCCTTACCATTGTGTCAGCTAATTCCGTAGCTGTTGTGAACCCTGTACTTGATTGTGCTGCCATAACCTCAACATTCACCTTCATGGTCCCGATCATTCCTGCCATGATACGAACAGCACTTCGAGTCGTTTCAACTGAACGCCATGCATTTGGAGTGGCTTCCTGAAGGTCTCGGTTATAGCTTAATGGAAGACCTTTGCAAATGGTCAAAAGTGTCATGAGAGAGCCCACAGCAACACCTGACTTACCTCGCATGAGTTCGGCAGTATCCGGATTTTTCTTCTGGGGCATAATTGATGATGTAGAAGCATACATATCATCCAATTCTATGAAATTGAATTCTGTACTGGACCATATAACGATCTCCTCTGCCATCTTACTGAGATTTATCATGATATTGGCCATCACAGAAGCGGATTCTATTAGAAAATCACGGCTGCTCACAGCATCCATTGAGTTTTCAATAATTCCCCCAAAACCAAGGAGAGAACAAGTCCTTTCCCTGTTCAGATCAAAGCCAGTTGATGCAAAAGCTGCTGCTCCAAGAGGACTTTTATTTACCCTTGAAAATGCATCTGAAACACGGGCTGTATCCCTTGACAGAGCATCAGAGTGTGCGATTAGATGATGAGCCAATGTTGTTGGTTGTGCATGTTGCAGGTGTGTAAAACCCGGCATAAGAGTATTGATGTTATCTGCAGCTTTATCGATAAGAGAAGCACGCAATGCAACCAGTTCTTCCATAAGAGAAAGCAACTCATCCCTTAATCTGATCCTTATACAAGTTGCAACTTCATCATTGCGGGAACGACCAGAATGCATTCTGCCACCTACCTCTTCACCGACCATGTCAATAAGTCTGGCCTCAAGTGAGATATGAATATCTTCATAACTATAATCAAGAGCCTCTATTCCCTCACCTTTTATCTTAAAAAGACCCTGAAGAATAGCACTGCAATCTTCTTCTTTGATAATTCCCTGCTCTTTTAACATGATGCTATGTGCCATATCCACCAGAACATCAGCCTCAAATATCCATTTGTCAGCTGCCATTGAAGATGTAAAATCCATTATATCCTTGTCAGGAGTGGAAGACAGGCGCCCTCTGCGTAAAATATCGCTCATATGAACCTCAATAACTTTATCTCTTTAGTAGTAAAAATAACCTTGATTTGCAGCGTGGTATTGGTCTAAATACTTAAATAAGAATCGGTTTTTGAAAGTTGCCGAATTGAGATTATCAAATTAGCTCATAAATCCTCCCATTCTAATTTGACGATATTTCCTTCACACATAATTTGCAAATGAATTCGTTTCTTTCACCTCATTTTGCAAATTTGTAGTTACAATCAATTGATATGCTATAAAATTCATAATCGAACACAGTTTTTTGCTTCGATTTTTCATTCCCCCTAATGTCAAATTTAACTGTCCATTTTATGTTCTTGTGCACTCTTTCAAATTCTCCCCTGTGTGAATATTCTTCATCAAATCCATCATTTCAGATGTACTTTTCTTCTGTCTGTTCGATTTCATCTCTCTTTTTCTGGATAGTTTTGCGAAGGATCAGATTTATTGTTAGAAAAATGACTGCCAATACGGTAATTATTTTTAGAATTATTATAATGCTGCTTGGGATCACATTTGATGTGAGAGTTGGGAACCATTTGTCATACGTAGTGTAGTAAAAAGAGTTTTTATCCTCTTTCATGACCTCCAGATGCTTTCCAATGGTCGATAGCACTTCCTGATCATTTCCTTTTAAAGCAACTGCATGTATCTTGATAGGTGGCGATTCTATAGGTGTGCCCACTATCTCATATTCTGCTGACATAGCATTACCTGAAATCCTAGAAAGTAATACTGCAGTTGCAGCCTCCGCATCCATAATTTCCAATGAGCTGCTGATCGATTGAGCCTCTATCAGCTCATACTCGAGTTCGTACATTTCAGCATGTTCTTTAAACCATGTCGTGGTTTGCTCACCTGTGATCCCTATTATTGTCGTTCCTTCAAGGTCTGTTATGGAATGGATCTTCGTATCACTTCTTATGAAGACCTGTGCCCAATCATTGATGAATGGTTCAGATGCGTAATCGTATTTTTTATCCCTTTCTTCTGTGTAGACCATTGTCATTATCAGGTCTATCTCGCCACTTTCAAGATTCTCGATACATTCTGACCACGTACTTGGTACATATTCTATCTCCCAATCTTCTTTTTCGGAGATGTATTCAATAATATCTACGTTGAATCCTTTTACAACTCCATCTTCCACGAATGTAATTGGGTTATATTCTTCAATTCCTATTTTGATTGTTTCTTCTGCTGCAAGAGCAGGCATGCTAGCGATGGTAATTAACAATAGTGTAAAGATACACATTGCCCCTATCCTGTGTGCTTTGATCATATTATCAATGATCCTATCTCGATGTGACATACCTTTCTATCCCCTAATATCTTATTTCCAATTGAAATTGTCATGGTCGAATCCGTCCTAAATTGTATTATTGCAACTTATGAATCTTTATTTATATATTTTTTTATCTTTAAATAATTAGCTTATAAATCCTCCCATTCTAATTTGATGATATTTTCTTCACACATAATTTGCAAATGAGTTCGTTTCTTTCACCCCATTTTACAAATTTGTAGTTACAAGCAATTGATATGCTATAAAATTCATAATCGAACACAGTTTTTTGCTTCGATTTTTCATCCCCTAATATCAAATTTAACTGTCCATTTTGTGTTCATGTGCACTCTTTCACATTATCCCCTGTGTGAATATCCGTCATCAAATTCATCACTTCGATGTTTTTGTTTCGTAAGTGCATACCAATTTGTTTTTCTCTACCATTTTCATAAAGGAAACGAAGTTTCACCTAAGAGAATCTATTTATACTATTTACAATATAATAGTAGTTTAGATATTTATGTGCAGTGTGTTGTGCGCTAATACAGTTCCGTATTCATTGAGGTAAAAAAATGGCGAATGTGAATGAAACATTTCAGGATAATATTGACGAGGACCTCCATCAACTTGTAGTTTTTAGTCTGGGTTTGGAAGAATTTGGTGTGGACATAATGCAGGTACAGGAAATAATCCGAATGCCTGAAATTACAAGGATTCCAAGGTCTCCTGATTACGTAAAAGGAGTGATCAATCTTAGAGGTAAGATAATAGTTGTCATGGATCTTGACAAACGCTTTGGAATGTCTCAAAAAGATATGACTGATGAGTCCCGTGTTGTTGTTGTGGACATAGAGGGCACTGTCATCGGACTGGTTGTAGATTCTGTCAGTGAAGTCATACGTCTGCAGGGATCGAACATTGACCAGACACCTGAGATCATCACACAGAAGATAAATGCAGAATACCTGAAAGGTGTTGGCAAACTAGAAGACAGATTACTCATCCTTCTTGACCTTGAGAATATCCTAAGCGAAACTGCAATGTAAGCATATTCAATATTCTTATTTTTTGATTTTTAAGGGCTAACAATTAAAAGACGCCTGAAGCCTTTGTTTTTCTTTACTTTGCTTTTTGTCAGACCTTCTGTATGTACACACACAAATGGCAAAGAGCTCATTCATAGTTCATTTATGCAGCATACATGAAAGACAAATAGCTAAAGCTGTACGTTCTAAATATAATAAATAAATATATAATAAGTAAATAACTGAAACAATAAAAAAGAGGGAAGAAAATGAAAAAAAGAAACTTTTATCTTATCACTCTGCTTGTTATCCTTTCAATCTTAGCAGGAGGGTGCGTCAGTGAAAACACCGAAAGCATAGACTCCGTAGATAAGAGCATAGCTACCGCCAATCAAGTATTGAATGCCGAAACCGACATAATATACCAGTTTTCCATAATAGATGCTCTCCTTGAAGGTGTTTATGACGGTGAGATCAGCTGCGGGGAACTGAAAAGTAAAGGTGACTTCGGACTCGGAACATTTGACAACCTTGACGGGGAAATGCTGGAACTTGATGGCATAATCTATCAGGTCAAAGCAGATGGCCAGATATATGAAGTCGAAGATTCCGTAACATCACCATTTGCAGCTGTCACTTTCTTTGAGACTGACATCGAAAATATAATAGATGAACAAATGAACAGCCAGCAGTTGGCAGAACACATTACAGCACTTCTTCCAAGTCAGAATGTAATGTATGCTGTAAAGATAACAGGCAAATTCGACTACATGAAAACACGTAGTGTAGCAGGACAGGAAAAACCTTATCCCAGACTTGTTGAAGTAACCAAGGATCAGTCTGTTTTTGAGTTTAATGATACTGAAGGTACAATAGTCGGATATTGGATGCCTGAATATGTTGACGGCATAAATGTACCGGGTTACCACCTGCACTTCATCACACAGGACAGGACAGGAGGCGGACATATACTGGACTATACAATTAGTTCAGGAACTGTAGAAATAGACAGTACAGATAATTTCTACCTGGAGCTACCAACAAACAATAATTATCTTAGCAAAGGTCTTTCACAGGATATAGAAGGTGAACTGGAAGAAGCTGAAAATTGATTTTGCCTTAAGGGGACACGTACATGGACTTTTGTCCCTTTCCCTTCTTCACTTTCTATCCATATTTTTCCATCGTGGTTTTCTACGATCACTTTACTTATGTAAAGCCCAAGACCATTACCACCGTAATTCCTGGTTGATGAACTATCTATCTGATAGAATTTCTGGAACAGATTTTGAAGATCCTTTTCAGAAATACCAATGCCGGTATCTTCTATTATCACATGGACTTCTTTGTCCTCTTTAAATGCCGAGAGATGGATTGTCCCATGGTCGGATGTGAATTTTATTGCGTTATCCACCAAACTGGTGAATACCTGAGGAAGATATGTCCTGTCAGCATCAATTAAACATGTTTCGAAATCAACATCTGTGTGAATATGCATGTTTTTCTCTTTGATCGTATCAAAGAAAAGGTTCACAATATTAGTAAGAAGAGAAGAAAGCTCGATTTGCTCAAAATTGTATCTTATAGTCCCGTTCTGGTTAGTACTTACAAAAAGCAGGGAATCAATCAAATTCTGCAGCTTGCCTGATTTTGTCACAACACGCCCTATTGCATCCATTTGCCCATCATTCAGTGAACCGAGAGTACCATCATACAAAAGCTCGCTGAATCCTTTTATGGAAGTAAGCGGTGTGTTAAGTTCATGTCTCAGGTTAGAAAGGAATTCATCCTTGAGCTGGTCAAGAGACTTTAACTCTTCATATGCCCGTTCTAGTTCACTTGTTGACTGCTTTAAGGCCTCTTCTGTTTCCTTGCGCTCGGTAATGTCACGTATGTGGCTTACCGCCATTATTACATCACCTTTTGTATCATAGACAGGGAATATACGGAAATCCCTCACTTTGTTGTCAACTGAGTCAATATGCTCGAATTCTTTCATGTTGCCTGTTGAGAAAACATCCTTTACAGGACAGGGGTCACAAGGCATCAGATTATGAGTAAAACAATCATACATCTGCGGATGTGATCCTTCATTCTGCGGAGGAGATATCATGTCACTTTTCCAATTACTGGTAACTATCTTCATTTCTCTGTCCACAACAACAATAAGATCCTGCAAGGCATTGAAAGTACTTGTTAGAAGTTCTTTCTGGTTTTGTAATTCTTCTTCTGAATTCTTGTTTGAGGTTATATCAGCAATAAGACCAATACCACCATCGATAATATTGTCCTTTGACCTCAAAGGAACATAGTAAGATTTCAGATATATATCCCTGCCCGATATTCGTGCAGAGTATTCATTTTCATAAAATGGACATGAAGACTCTAAATATCCGGCAAAAAGCTGATTTAAACGGTCATCATTTACAAACTCAAAAATCTCTGCACCTACAACATCGTTTTTTGAAACTCCAAAGATGTTGAGAAAACTTCTGTTGCAATGACTTATGGTTCCATTTTGATCCATAAATATTCCAAGGGGAGAAACATCGAATATCATCCTGTATCTTTTCTCAGAATTAAGAAGAGCCTCTTCTACATGTTTTTTTTCTATAACTTTACAGAGACGTGATGTAATTACATCCAGCAACCGTTGCTCATCTTCCAGGAATGGGCCAATATCATGCAAAGGGCATTCCTCACGGTAAGATACACTAAGAAAACCATGTTTATTGCCATGAACTATAATATTGCTGGACAAGGATTGTTTGTTCTTTTCAAACATGCCTGTTTGGTATAGTTCCCCATCCAGAACTATACACGACTCAGCAAGTTCAGGATAAATAAAAGCTGATGGCAGCCTTTGTATTATACCTTTTAGAAGGGACTTAAGCGGTACATGCAGATCGAACAGATCTGATATACTATAGATACATTCAAGCTCCCTTTCCCTCTTTTTCATAGTGTCCAGTTTTTCTTCGAAAGTAATGATCCACACCACATATTGATTAAAAATATAATATTATAATTTATATTATTAATATTAATAGATTTTGTTTGGACATAACTTTTCAACTGCCCGGAAAAAAATTGCTTATACTATGCTATTAAATAGATAGGAATCCATAAATGAGTTCCATAAATGCCATATGGCACAAAAATGCTTGGATAATAGGTGAATAAATGTATTCTGATAGGATAAACTCATTGCCCCCATATTTGTTTGCAACAATAGACGAGTCTAAGGCAGCTATGAAAGCAAAAGGAGTAGATGTTATAGACCTGGGAGTCGGTGACCCGGATCAGCCAACACCTGCCCATATTGTTGATTCAATGTGCGAAGCAGTACGTAAGCCTGAAACACACAAGTACCCTTCCTACGCAGGAATGCCTGCTTTCAGGAAAGCTGCTGCTGACTGGTGTAAAGAAAGCAGAGGATTGGATTTAGATCCTGCAACTGAAGCCCTTACTTTTATAGGATCAAAAGAAGGTATTGCACATATACCACTTGCTTTTATCAACCCAGGTGATATAGCACTTTGCCCGGACCCCGCATACCCCGTATACAAAATAGGAACAGAATTCGCAGGTGGAGAAGCCCATATTATGCCGCTTCTCGAAGAAAATGACTTCCTGCCTGATCTGGATGCGATTCCAAAGGACAAGCTTGAAAAAGCAAAGTTAATGTTCCTGAACTATCCAAATAACCCAACAGCTGCCGTTGCTGATAAAAAGTTCTTTGAAGAGGTTGTACAGTTTGCACGTGAAAATGAAATCGTGGTCATACATGACAACGCCTACTCTGAAATGACATACGACAATTACAAAGCTCCAAGTTTCTTAAGCGTTGACGGCGCAATGGACGTGGGAATTGAGGTCTACTCCCTTTCCAAGACATATAATATGACAGGATGGAGACTTGCCTTTGCAGTTGGTAACAAACAAATAATATCCGGTATCGGTAAGGTTAAGTCCAATGTGGACTCCGGAGCCTTCGATGCTATCCAGATGGCAGGCATTACCGCGCTTAGCAGCTCCCAGCAATGTGTTTCAGATATGAACCGCATTTACGAACAAAGAAGAGATGCACTGTTAAAAGGACTTCGCGAACTGGGACTTGATGTCAAGCCACCTAAAGCAACATTCTACGTCTGGACACCTGTCCCTGATGGTTATGATTCAGTAGGATTTGCAAAATTGCTGCTTGAGACCGCAGGAATCGTGGCAACACCAGGTGTTGGCTTTGGAACTTACGGTGAAGGTTACATCAGGTTTGCACTTACACGCTCCGTTGAAAGAATCAATGAAGCAGTAGAAAGGATGAGCAAATTAAATATCTGATATTGCTTACCTTTTCTTCTATCTTTTTTTTATTTTTACGCTATCATAATAAATTGTTATTTTCATAACCATAGAGATGGTTCTATGTTATTTATTCAATCAACTGAAACACGTAGTAGTAGAAATATAAAAAAATATGAATTAAGGAAACAGTCATCCTAGCAATGAATCAGGACCTATACGCCCACTCTTTACCATATGGTCCGCAAGCACCAATGCCATCATAGACTCTGCCACAGGCACCATTCTGGGAGGAATTGTCGGGTCATGCCTGCCATGGACTTCAAGGTCGATCTCTTTCATTGCAGCCATATCAACGCTCTTCTGGGTCTTTGAGATAGAAGGTGTCGGTTTTACTGCTATCCTGCAAATTATTGGCATCCCTGTGGATATACCACCTATCATACCACCTGCGTTGTTAGTGCCTGGAACTACCTGGCCATTCTCAAGCACAAATGGATCGTTCATCTGGCTTCCCTTCATATGGGAACATTCAAAACCAGCACCAATTTCCACACCTTTCACAGCACCAATCCCCATCATTGCGCAGGCAATATCAGCATCCAGCTTACCGAATACTGGCTCACCAAGACCTATAGGTACACCCGTAGCTATAATTTCCACAATACCACCAATACTGTCACCTTCAAAACGAGCAATATTCACCTGCTCAAGCATCTTTTCAGCAGCCTCAGGGTCAGCACAGCGGACAACACTATTCTCAACATTCAAGCGTATCTCATCAAAGGAAAGCTGTTTTGCCTTTACACCACCAAGCTCGATAACATGGGCAAATACCTCAATACCTGCCTGAGAAAGAATTTTTTTGGCAACAGCGCCTCCTGCAACCCTGCCAATGGTTTCCCTGCCGGATGACCTTCCGCCACCTCTGTGGTCACGGATACCATATTTCTCAGAATAGAAAAGGTCTGCATGACCCGGACGGGGGATGTTCTTTATGTAATCGTATGCACTGGATTTAGCATTCTTATTCCATACAAGCATGGATACGGGCATTCCCGTTGTAACGCCTTCAATTACGCCGGATAATATTTCAACAGAATCAGATTCTGAGCGAGGTGTGGATACTTCACTCTGCCCCGGCCGGCGGCGGTCGAGGTCTTTTTGAATATCAGTTTCTGATAATTCAAGCCCTGCCGGCACCCCGTCAACAACGACCCCCAGGGCTTTACCATGGGATTCACCCCAGGTAGTTATCTTGAAAGAATGTCCGAATGTATTTCCTGGCATAATCGTATAGAGTTCCTGATAATATTTATATCGACCGTGTGTGAGCTGGTTCTATGTGCACGAGGACATCCTCTATTCCGTCAAAACTTTCCTTGATCCGGTACTGAACAATATGAGAGATAGTGTGAGATTTATAAGTGCTCATATCAGGGTCTACTTCAACATGGAGGTCCACGTAGACACTTCCCGGAGGTCCACGTGTGCGTATATTATGGCAACCAACCACACCTTCTATATTATGGACTACCTGAGAGATATCTTCCGGATCTATCTGGGATTCATCGATCAGGATAGATATACTATGGAATATAATTTCTGCACCTGCATGAAGTATAACCAGGGCTATTAATATCGAAACTGCAGGATCAATGACAGGATAACCGAGCCGGATAGCTATCAGGCCTATAATGACAGAAAGTGAAACGTATATGTCACTTCTAGTATGAGCAGAATCAGCAAGGAGTAACTCGCTGTTTAATTCTTTACCTTTTTTGCTTTCATATGTGGTCACTGAATAATTGACTAACATTGTTCCAAGCATCACTGCAAAACTTATTGCAGTTACCTCCGGATGACTGCCATTTCCAAACCGGTTAAATGCCGAATGGACTATTTCAAAAGCAACAATGGCCAATATCACAGCGATCATTACAGAAGCCAGTGTCTCGAACTTACGATGCCCGTAAGGATGTTCTTTATCAGGAGGTTTGGCTGCTATTTGTATCCCTATAAGACCCACAATGTTTGAAACACCGTCAAAAAGAGAATGAAAACCATCTGACTGCATACTGAGCACATTTGTATAAAAGCCATAGACGATCTTGGCAAATGAAACAACCAGATTCAGGAAAAGCACATAGACCAGCACTTTTCGTATTTGTCTGAAACGTGAGTCAATGTCGTGCATCAATAAGAATATTGAACATCAACAATATAAAGTATATGATTTTTATGTCTAAAAAAAGAAGGGTAGCCAACAATCGTTAACACCAAGTGCTTTAATATATTAATAAATACATTAGATATTCAGGTGATTTTTTTGGTCCTGAATATAAAGAAAACTCATTTACTGATTTCATTACTACTCATAATTTCCCTGAGCTCAGGATGTCTTGAAACTCCTCAGGCAACTCCTGCAGCTATCGATGAGAATGCACTACTGGCCTACGGATGGTCACAATTATCCATTGAGGAAAACTCATTGGAACAAACAATTACCGATTCAACAAGCATAATTCTCAATTCCACGACTGTAAAATATCATAATGACAGGCTTACAGCAGATATCAATGAACAAGTTCTTGATTTTAAGGAATCCAATAACCTGCCGGTTTCCATAGACATACCTGAGAGTTTGAGCGCCCAGATAATCACATATCGTCTTTCTTTGCCTTCCGGAGCAAAATTACCTACAGAACTTGTTTCCAAAATAATGGAGAGCAAGATCGATGAAATGGAAGCAAACAATGACGTTACCAACGTAGAGGAAACAAGCACAAAAAAACTTATACTTGATGATGGGACGGAAACCATTGTAAAGATATTCTCTGCAGCTGGCAATTCAACAGATTCCGGAATGAGAATGTTAGGTTTTGTAACTGCATTTGAAAATGGCGATACAAGCACCATTGTTATTGGAGTTGTACCGAATGGAGAGTACAATATTGATGCCGGAATAGTAAATGGCACACTATTTTCAATTGACGGAAACAGCGAACTGGATGAAATGCTGGAACTTGTAAGTACCATCGAATGAAATGCAACCGGAAAATATAATTCATATAAATTATCAGTTCTGAGCATGGTAAAAATTGCAGTCACAGGAAAAGGCGGAGTAGGTAAGACAACACTATCCGGAACTCTTGCAAGAATGTTGGCAAGGGATGGATATGACGTGCTTGCCATTGATGCTGATGCTGATATGAACCTTGCTTCCTCCCTGGGAATAGATAAAGCTCCGGAACCACTCACTGACTATCAGGATCTTATTGAAGAGAGAGCAGGAGAAAAGGGAGGAATGTTCAAATTCAACCCGAAAGTCGATGATATTGTAGACAAGTTCGGTGTTGTTGGTCCTGATAATGTGAAAATGCTTGTCATGGGCACAGTTGAAACAGGCGGAAGTGGCTGCATGTGTCCTGCCTCGGCATTCCTGAAGGCTTTCCTGAGACATGTGGTACTAAAGGATACCAGTGCTGTGATACTGGATATGGAGGCAGGGATAGAACATCTCGGAAGAGGCACCACCCGTGGAATAGATCTTATGATAATCGTTGTTGAACCTGGAATGCGGTCAATTGAAACTGCCCAGAGGATAAAGCAGCTTTCCGAAGGTATTGAGGTAAAGCATCTTGCTGCAATCATCAACAAAGGTACTTCCTCAAACATAAAACCAAAACTGGAAGAACTCGGCATTCCTGTACTTGGAGAAATACCATATGATCCTGACCTTATGGAAGCTGACTTCAATGGCCTTGCACCAATCGATGTGGGAGGAAAGTGGGTGGATTATGTCACAGATATCAAAAACAGCATGCTTGAAATGATAGCAGGTTTTGAGACAGAAGAATAGATTTGTGATCTCCATGATGGTCAAAACTTCCTGCAAGACGACAGAAGCTTACATCACAAAAGATGGTTCATCCATCAGGGAACTGATGCATCCTCTTGCGCATGGTAACTCAGCCCAGAGTCTCGCTGAGGCTACGGTACCAGCAGGAAGTACAACACTTTTGCATCGCCACAATGTTGCAGAAGAGATATACCATATTCTGTCGGGCTGTGGTCTGATGACACTTGGGGATGAATCAATTTTAGTCGATGAAGGAGACTCGGTCTGCATTCACCCCGGAACTCCCCATAATATCAAAAATACAGGAGAAAGAGAACTCAGATTACTGTGTTGCTGTTCTCCTGCCTATTCACACGATGATACTGAGATACTTGAATAAGCTAAATAAAATATAGGATCACAGGCAAAAGTATTACTCCCATTACATGGCTTTTTTTTACTCCCAGAAATGGTGCAAGCATTCCTATTGGAATTGCTATCACAAACACCAGCAATCCGAATAACCCTGTAGACAGCAATACCATTACTGCAAGGAAGAAAATAATCCCATAACAAAGTTTCGGGTAGTCGACTTTTTCCAGTACATGGTGGATGTTATCACCAAGATAGATCGTGGAAAAGTATGATAGTAATGATGTCAGCAGTATTGCACATAGAAAAAGCACCACCAATGAGAGTTCAAGAGATACACCGCCTATCAGTTCGTTTATAGCTACCATAGCTCCACTTCTTGTCTTTCCAACAAATGCAAGTGCCATCAAACCGAAAATTGCGTTACTTGTATTGACACCAGAAATGGATACAATAAACTCTTTTGAAGAACTAAGGAAAGCCTCATTATTCCCATATCCGGAATTGGAACTCTTTTCTTCCTGCTTAACAAAAAGACGTGCAAATACTGTTGCTATAGATGAAGATATTCCCGGCAACCACGCAACAATGGAACCGAAGATACTGCCAGTAACCATACCCCTGACGATCTTTCCGGTTTCCAGTTCCGGCTTTGAGTCATATTGTGTCGGGATAACTGGATCTGAGAACAAGCTTACTATAAGCTGGGATGCTCCAAAGAGTCCGCTTAGTAGTGGAAGTAATATTGAACCCTGACCCCAGTCAATTACAGGAACGGCAAGATAATCCATCCTGAATGCAAATACCCCTAAAAGACCGCTCATGCCAAAGAGCAAAAGGGCATAGACTCTTTTTCTCCAGACCTTTTGCCTTCCTTCACCATGATAATACTCATCTTTTTCAGTCATGACCATTACAAATACTACGAAAATTAGTATGAAGGCCATATTTTCCTGAATGAGACTATAACTTTTCACAAACAGAAGTGAAAGAGGGATCACAGTAAACATGGAAAACACCACTGAACCCGCACTTCCCAGTGCTGAGAGACGAATAGCCTGTGCACCCTGACCCTCAAGCAATAAGGTATGACCTGGAAGCACTGCTAGTGCCGTGTCCTCACCAGGTGCTCCAAGAAAGATCGATGGAATAATATCATGAAACGTATGTGATATTGCATTTGACAGTATCATGGCTGCAATGCAGATGACCGGAAATCCATATTCTGAAAGAAACGGAGAAAATGCAAGCAGTATAGTGCAAAATTATTGGTATGGATACCTGGCACAAGCCCTGAAATCACACCTAAAAGGTAACCTGTAATCACAGATACCAGAAATGCCCACAGGGGGGACATCTGTCAGCATACTCATCATCGTTTTCCTTTACGTTTTGTTCAGGAATATTTGATTAGTACTTAATTTTGTAACTATTCAGCCTGACTGTTTTAATGATGCAAAAAACAATATACTATGGCTTCATTCTATGTGTTAAAAAATATTCAGTAAAATATCATAAAAAACGTCTATCAATCTGAGGGGATTTGTATAGACCGCGAAGAAATACTTGCAGTTTATGAAGCTGGTCCAGAAGCAGTAGTAGAACTTGTAACTCGATTACTTGGGATAATTGAACATCAATCTCTCCAAATTGCACAACTTGAAGAGCGTGTCAGGCATTTGGAAGAAATGCTTGAAAAGAATAGTCGCAACAGTAGCAAACCACCTTCTACTGATTCTTATGCACGGAATAAACCAACCGTTAAAAGTCAAAGAAAAAAGACCAATAAGCATGTAGGTGGTCAAAACGGTCATCCTGGTACTACATTAAGAATAAATGATGATCCGGATGAAGTTATTGTTCATCCTGTTAATCAATGCGTCAATTGTGGGAGATCGTTAGCTTCTGTTCCCTCTGACTATGAAAGAAGACAGGTCTTTGACATTCCTCCTATAACTATCAATTGCATTGAACATCGTTGCGAGATTAAAACATGTCCCAAATGTTCTCATGTAAACAAAGCTCTTTTTCCAGATGGTGTAACTCAGCCGACTCAATACGGTCATCGAGTTAAGTCATTTGCAGTTTATTTGCACACTTACCAATTACTTCCTTATCAGCGTGTTACCAAGTTGTTCTCTGATATTTTGGGATGCAAGATAAGTCCTGCTACTTTGGTGAACACGGAACGTAGTTGTTTTGAGAAGCTTGGAGCTTTTGAAAATACAGTGAAACATCTCCTGAAAGAATCTCCTGTCATCAATCTGGATGAAACAGGAATGAGAATAAATGCAGTTCGTAATTGGCTTCATGTGGCAGGTACAGACAAACTGACCTATTATTTTGCACATCGTAAAAGGGGCTCAGAAGCAATGGATGCTATGGGCATATTACCAGGTTACACTGGTGTTGCAACACATGATTTTTGGAAACCGTACAACAAATATGAATGTCAACATTCATTATGTAATGCACATTTATTACGAGAGTTAACTGGAGCTTCCGAAAACAGGGATCAACAGTGGCCAAAGATAATGAGTGATCTCTTGATATGCATTAAACATCATGTTGATAATGATCTTTTAGATACTGAGCTAATTCAAAGGTTCAGTGAGGATTATGATCACATAACTTGTTTAGGAGTGAATGAAAATCCTCCTGATCCGGAATCAAATGTGCGGTCTAAAAAACGAGGACGTAAGAAGCAGACCACGGTAAAGAATTTGCTGGATAGGTTTATTGGCCATAAAGAGGATATCTTGCGATTTATGTACGACCAAAACGTTCCGTTTGATAACAATCAGGCTGAAAGAGAGATCAGAATGACGAAAGTACAGCAGAAGATATCAGGTACTTTCCGCAGTGAACAGGGTGCAAAAAATTTCTGCCGTATAAGAGGATACGTGTCTACTGTTAATAAGAATTCTGAATCTGTTATCGATGCAATTAGTGCAATATTTTATGGCAATTCATTTGTTCCAAAGTTGCAGAATTGATCGTGGATGAAGAAATCAGCTTGGTGGAAGTGAGCTAGGCTGAATAGTTACTTAATTTTTACTGTTTTGTTTTAAAATAAATGTCACTTAATAATTTCAACGCAGTGATCTATGACCCTGTAACAAAACATAGAATAACTTGGAAGTAAAAAGCACCGAACAATTCCCATACGGCCAGAGTCTGATGGTGCAGAAAGTATGGTTTAATCGACTTCAAAGAATTATTTGAAAAATAGTATGGTGCTCCGGCCGGGATTCGAACCCGAGTTTTCAGCTCGAAAGGCTGGAATGATTGGCCGGACTACACTACCGGAGCACGTTGATTTTGCTTTAGTGAAGCGACTCCAACATAACAGACATAGTTATTAAACCTATGCATCTATAAATTGAATTTCAATTGATTTTCACAAAAACAACACATATACAGTCGAATAGTTAGTACCTTGTGAGAAAAAATGAATGTTATTCGCGTCAACAGAACGATGCCGACACAAAACTGATGTGCTATGATCTTGGTATTGCTCACCTGACACAGCTTCTTCACCCAGCCTGACACCATAAAATTCTGGTCACTAATGTTTATATAATAAGATTCCATGTCCTAAAAGTAATGGATACCGAAATGATCAAATGCAGTAAATGTAACAATGATGCCATTATTTTTCAGAAATACTCAGGTATGCACCTATGCAGGAAGCACTTCATCGCAGACGTTGAACGTAAGATCAAGCTTACGATCAGGAAACATTATAGCGTCAAGAGGAATGAGGTCATTGCAATTGGTTTAAGTGGTGGAAAGGATAGCAGTACTACTCTGCATATATTACACCAGATATTTGGTAAAAGACCGGACATCGAACTGGTAGGTATTTCCATTGATGAAGGTATTGATGGGTATCGCCCCAGTACAATAGAATCAGCAAAAGAGCTTACAGAAAAACTCGGTATAAGGCATATAGTCCGCTCGTTCAGGGAAGAATATGACACCACCATGGATGAAATTGCACCCCAGCAACGAGAGAAGGGGGCATGTAGCTATTGTGGTGTGCTTCGAAAATCCCTGCTTAACAAGATCGCACTTGAAATTGGTGCTACAAAACTGGCAATCGGACATAATCTTGATGATGAAGCTCAGACACTTCTCCTGAATCACCTGAAAGGTGATGTTTCACGCATGGTAAGACTTGCTCCCCCAAAAGAACTGGAAGGACTGGTGCTTAGAATGAAACCTTTGCGGCATATTCCTGAGAAAGAGGTCGCACTCTATGCTTACTTGAATGACCTGCCATTGGGTTTTGGAGGATGTCCATATGCCCATGAAGCAATGAGAAGGGAAATAAGGGTTATGCTTAACGAATTTGAAGTCAGGCATCCTGGTACAAAATATGCTCTTTTGAGTGGGTTTGACAAAATATCAGGCATACTCGGACGTGAATTCCCGCAGGAAGGACTTTCAAAGTGCAGTATATGCGGACAGGCGTGTACAGAAGATGTATGCCAGGCCTGCAAACTTCTTAAAAGAGATCAGTAGTCCATCATATAATCCTCAAAGGAATAGAGTTTCTTCTCTGTCCTGTTAAGGTAGAAACGTGTAAGCCATACGACAATCAGAGGCTGTATTACGATGGTGCTGAGGATGATTTCTGCAAACGACCATAGCTGGGCTACTACATCCACATAAGACGTTGCTTCTCCTACCAGAGTTAGAGCCACAGTTATTCCAACTACCCAAAGCCACATTAGAAAAACAGAAAATATATTGTTTCTGAAGACAGAGATTCCGTGTTCAATTGCACCGATAGGATCAAGGCCATCAATAACAAGAGCATAATCCACAAGGAAAAAAATAAGACTCAGGCTAATTATGTATAGAACCCATGCCAACATGCCGATCGTCAGTATTGTAACACCTGCAACTGCACTATCAGGATTTGCAAGGAAAATGCTAATATCACCTAATGAGATGATGCCCGGAACAAGGAATACCAGGCCTGCAATGGCGAGCAAGGAAACAAGTATATTTACAAGGAAAAGGTTAAGGAAGTTTTCCCGGCCTGCGTTGAACATATCACCAAGATTGGTATTGCCTTTTTCAGAAGCTGCCCTTGCCATCCCTATAGCTCCAGCTGCAAAAAAGGACTGCACCAACATGTAAAGCAAGAAAATTATAATTCCCACAAAAATCAGCAACCACATGTTTTCTGAAAATACGTCCGAAAACATGCTCAGCATTTCTTCCGGTGATATACTTCCAGGGTCAATATTCTGCTGTGAAACAACCGGAACGATAAACATCAGTGTAAAAATAATCAATGAAAAAATAAAGAATGCAATTGCTGTCATCATTTCAAGTATAAAAGGGACACAGATGTTAAGATTCTTTGTCCAGGTACCAAAACCTTTGCTAATAACCGTTCCAATGTCCTCAACCATTAGTATAACTCCAGAGGGAGTTTCTATGTATCACTAATATTTAGTTGCATCCCATAGGAAAAACAGACAAATTGTATATACAAAGATGAGTAAATTAAAAATGTACAATCAAATCATAAACCTTAAATACCATAATGACTTTTCATGATTGTTATTGCACGGGTGGCTCTTTTCATACATAAAACCCACTCCCACACTTAAACCCCACTCCCCAAATACATTATACCCCACCCGTGCAAAATGGGTTCTTTGTTTATCTACATAAAAATTATTATGTTGTTACTGCATGGAAAGCAAGAGGATTTGAAAAAAACGATTCCTGCAATTAAGATTTTTTAATATCATTTTATAAAAAATACCTGTGGGTTTGAGACTTCTGCTCAAGAAAAGACAGTACAAACTGCCAGATCAAAATATTATAGGTCAAATCAGGCATTCACCTGAGTGTAAAATGGATTAATATCATTATAACATGTGAGGATCGATTGGTCTGGCATTCTGTAGGAAAAATAAGCACCTATTGACAAAATACTCGTTTTATTTTACCAAGTTTTTTATCCCTTAACTTTTCTTGATTGAGAGATTTGATCTATTTGTGAGGTTATTTGTTTCCATAATTTAACGACCAGAATATAAAAAAGTACGTTGCTTCTACTTGATAGCAAAAATAACAGGATGAAGTAAATCAAAAAAAGAAAAGAATTTCCGGCTTTTGCCGGAAATTGAATTTGTTTGTTTTAGAAAAATCAAAAAAAGAAAAGAATTTCCGGCTTTTGCCGGAAATTGAATTTGTTTGTTTTAGAAGATTCCTGCGCCTATGAACAATGTTGAGAACAGGATTGCAACCATGTTCACTACCTTGATCAAAGCATTGAGTGCAGGTCCTGATGTGTCCTTGAATGGGTCACCAACAGTATCACCGACGATAGCTGCCTTGTGAGCATCTGAACCTTTTCCACCATATTCTCCATCTTCAATAAGCTTCTTTGCATTATCCCATGCACCGCCACCGTTGTCCATTGTAAGTGCAAGCAAAAGTCCACAGACTATGATACCGATAAGCATTCCACCAAGAGCTGCAGGACCAAGTACAAGTCCCACGAATAGTGGTGTAGCAATAGCAAGGAAACCAGGAATAGCCATCTCACGGATAGCTGCTGCTGTGACGATGTCGACACACTTACCATATTCAGGCTTTCCAGTTCCTTCCATGATACCAGGTATCTCACGGAACTGGCGACGAACCTCGTTCACGATCTCAAAAGCTGCTTTACCTACAGCACGCATTGTAACTGCACTGAATACGAATGGAAGCAGTCCACCAATGAAAAGACCTACAAGAACAAGTGGCTGGTCAAGACTGAGGTCAGCACCACTGAGGTCGACCTTGTGCCTGTAATCTGCAAAGAGAGCCAGAGCACCAAGTGCCGCAGAACCTATCGCATATCCCTTGGTAACTGCCTTTGTGGTGTTACCTACTGCATCAAGTGCATCGGTGATCTTACGGACGTTGGAAGGCATACCTGCCATTTCAGCAATACCGCCTGCATTGTCAGTGATAGGACCATATGAGTCAAGTGCTACGATCATACCGGTTGTTGAAAGCATTGCAGCTGCAGCAATTGCTATTCCATAAATACCAAGTGCAGGATCTGTTGCTCCGCCTGAGACATAGAATGAAGCAAGGATACCGGCAACGATGATGATCAATGGAAGTGCAGTACTTTCAAAACCAATTGCAAGACCGGAAATTACGTTTGTACCTGCACCAGTTTCGGATGCAGCGGCAATTGTCTTTACCGGACGGAAAGATGTTGAGGTATAATATTCTGTGAAAACCACCATGAGCACCATGATAACAATACCAACAAGGGCTGCATAGTAGAATGTAAGATCCCCCATAAGGGAAGTTGTAACGAAGTAGAAAGCAATGAGACTCAAAACTGCGGAAACTGCCACACCTTTGTATAATGCTTTCATGATCTTACCATCATTACCGACCTTGACAAAGAAGACGGCTATAATGGATGCGAAGATTGCCACTGCACCAAGGATGAGTGGGTAAAGAATTGCATTTGCGTATGTGTCAAGAACAAGTGATCCAAGAAGCATTGATGCGAGAACTGTTACTACGTATGTTTCAAAGAGGTCAGCACCCATACCGGCACAGTCACCTACATTGTCACCTACGTTGTCAGCAATTACACCTGCATTACGTGGGTCATCTTCTGGAATTCCAGCTTCGATCTTACCGACAAGGTCGGCACCAACATCAGCTGCCTTTGTGAAAATTCCGCCACCGACTCTTGCGAAAAGACTGATAAGACTGGCACCAAACCCAAATCCTATTACAAGGTCCACATCACCAAAAAGGATGTAGAAACTGCTTGTACCAAGAAGTGCAAGACCTACTACAGCAAGACCTGTGACCGCACCACCGCGGAATGCAACGGACATTGCCTTCTGCAAACCTTTTGATGCAGCATGTGCAGTCCTTACATTTGCCCTTACAGATACATTCATACCTATATATCCTGCTGCTGCAGAACTTATGGCACCTGCAAGGAAACCAAATGCTATTTTCCCTCCATCTTCTCCAAGGAGAAGATAGATCAGCACAGCGAGAATTACAGCTACCACTGCGATTGTTTTATACTGACGATTCAAATACGCCATTGCACCTTCCTGGATAGCACCTGCTATTTCCTGCATCTTCTCAGAACCAGCGTCCTCTTTAAGGACACTGCGTGCAAAGAAGCCAGCAAATAACAAACTAATCAGACCAGCAAGAGGGGCAAGATAAATTAAAAATTCAGATTCCATATTAAAACTCCTCTCAATATAGTTTATTTTAAATATTAAATTTTAATCAACTTTACTTTTATAAATATTCATAAAGCAGCAGGTCATTGACAGAATGACTTGCTACATAATTGTAACCACTTCGGGTATAATACAGTATATACTATATAAAAGTAGGCTGCAATAGGACACACATAATATGAATGTGTCGATAGAAAGGGCATTGGTTATACCCCGCCTCCTATATGCATGAGCTCAAAGTCAATATCATCAGGTACATCCACCCTGAAAACAAAGACATTATACCGGGACCTGCGTGCAAAGGAGATAGAGGCTTTCTCATCAGGCGTCAGATATCCATCCGTGCTTGCTACACATAATGATTTTTTAGTATCCTTTACAAGGAAATCAAAATGCTGACCGTAAGCATTGAGAAACTCCACAAGTTCACTCAACTCATCCCAGTTCTCACACATATGAATACTTTTGGTGGCAGAGTTGCTTACATACCAATCCCTGCTCATATAAGGGTAAGCAGCATACTGATCCATTAAGTCATCATATGCCTTATGTATCTTTGATGCCTCAGTATTCAGGTCTATCCACTTCCATCCCTGTTCGGAGAAATAGCGGGATGCAACTATTGCTACTATCCCATCCTTATCTTTTTGTTCAAGCTTCATTTTAACACCTGCTCCCTATAATGAATCTTATAACATTTAATTATATATCTGCGATCATCCAAAAAATGAGGTGCCATAATAACCGGGGAAAAATGACATGCATAACCTGATCATATGCCAGATTATGAAACCTGTATCTTGTGCACCGCAATTGACCTGTAAATCTCACTGGTCAAAATAGGGTATTGTTTGCGTGGATGAAACATTTACATAAACAATAGGTTCCAAATTCATTATTTCTTCCTTTGAACCGTTTTCAGTGTAAAGCTCAATGGTTCCCTCAATTGTAATAGAAGACCCCGATACCACGAGTTTATCTAGTTGCTGGCGAAGAGAAGCCGGTGATGAGACAATATAAGGACTTTGTGCAGGCACAGGCTCAACAGTAGTTACATAAATATCAGGGCCGCTGTTGAAAAGGGTAAAATTGTATTTGTAAAGATTGCTGGAATTATTGCCATCGGAAGAACCGATCGAAGATGAACCATCGACAAGAAACAAACCCTCCACAGGAACAATTCCGCATGACCACATGTTTGCACCGGCCCCTATTATAATACCGGCAGCAACAATCAATAATACTAAAGAAAGACCTTTTTCCATTACTCATTCCCCTTTATGAAAACAATACATCCATTTCATTTCATATTGTTGCTTAGGTGTCCTGGATTCGATTAGAAATATTCTCCTTGCTATTCAAAAAGTAAGTAAAAAGTTATCCATTGCTAGCTTACTCTAAAATATATGGAATATGATGCCAACATCTTTCAACTTATATAATTCATATTTTTGAACTATCTCCTGAACATAAGAAAAATTCATGAATCACGTTTCATGAGGGCAAACTTATTTATTCCAATGCAGGTTTTTATTCCCTAGTCTCATCACCCTGCATACAAGTTACTATTATAGACAGGGAATATATGTGAATGGATAGGAGTGCCATAAGGCACAGGTACTAAACAATTCCGACAGAAAGTCGGCTTTGAACTTATATGAATATCATAATTAAAAATTACATTTGAATAGGTGACATTATGACATGTGATGATTTTAAAGACCCTTTCGGATCCAAACAGACCATCGATATAGATGGTAAAGAGGTAACGATC
This sequence comes from Methanolobus sp. ZRKC5, assembly GCF_038446525.1. Taxonomy (GTDB): domain Archaea; phylum Halobacteriota; class Methanosarcinia; order Methanosarcinales; family Methanosarcinaceae; genus Methanolobus. The sequence continues at coordinate 2,852,117 of NZ_CP151792.1, read as the reverse complement.
TATAGCTTGAAAAAACTGGAAGAGGCTGGAATAGCCAACATTTCCAGGTTACCTTACTCGATTCGGGTCTTGCTTGAAGCATTATTGAGGAACGTGGATGGAAAGGTAATTACCGAAGATGATGTAAGAAATCTTGCCAGCTGGAGTCCTGAAGGGGTTCCTGCATTGGATATACCATTCATTCCTTCAAGAGTTATCATGCAGGACTTCACTGGTGTACCTGCAGTAGTAGATATTGCTGCCATAAGATCAGCCATGAAAAGGCTTGGTGGTGACCCATCAACCATTAATCCTGTAATCCCTGCTGACCTTGTTATCGATCACTCCATACAGGTTGATTACTACGGCACATCCTATGCACGCAGCTGCAATGAGAAATACGAGTTCCATCGCAATAAGGAAAGATACGAACTGCTGCATTGGGCCCAGAATGCTTTTGATAATTTAAGAGTGGTTCCTCCTGCAAGTGGTATCATTCACCAGGTCAATCTTGAAAACCTGGCATCTGTTGTCCACCTGAAAGAAAAGTGCGGAGAACTTATCGCTTATCCTGATACACTTGTAGGTACTGACTCACACACAACCATGATTAACGGGCTTGGTGTTCTTGGATGGGGTGTTGGCGGTATCGAAGCTGAAGCCGTTATGCTTGGCCAGCCTTACTACATGCCTATTCCTGAAGTAGTGGGCTTTAAACTCACAGGCGATCTCAAGGAAGGTGTCACATCCACTGACCTTGTACTTACTGTGGTTGAGATGCTCAGGGCTCATGGTGTTGTCGGCAAATTCGTAGAATTCTACGGACCCGGCTACAAAGCATTGGAACTGACCGACAGGGCAGTACTTGCTAACATGGCCCCAGAATATGGCGCTACAATGGGATTCTGTCCGGTAGATGAAGTAACTCTTGACTATATGACCCTGACAGGCAGGGAAAAAGAACATGTTGACAGAGTAAGACAATACTGCAAGGAACAGAACCTGTTCCTTGAAGAAGGAATGGCAGACCCTGAATTCACTTCAACTCTGGAGCTTGACATCAGCACGGTAGAACCATCCCTTGCAGGACCCAAGAGGCCACAGGACCGCATACCAGTACCGGATATGTCAAAGGCATTCCATCAGACCATGAAAGACGTTTTCGCTGCAAAAAGTGGTAAACCTGCCAATGGTGATGACCTTGATTACAGTCGCTGGCTTGGAGAAGGCGGGTACAGTGTTTCCGAGATCACGCATCCCCACCACACAGGCATTACTAAAATAAAGTGTGCAGATGATGTCGTTGCAGTTACACACGGCTCTGTCGTTATTGCATCCATCACGTCCTGCACGAACACATCCAGTCCATCTCTTATGATCGGGGCCGGATTGGTTGCAAAGAAAGCAGTCGAAAAGGGACTTAAAGTAAAACCTTTCGTAAAAACAAGTCTTGCACCTGGTTCCCGTGTAGTTACAGATTATCTCGAGGAAGCCGATCTTATGCCATATCTCGATGCACTTGGTTTCCATCTTGTAGGCTATGGTTGTCTGACATGCATAGGAAACAGTGGGCCTCTCAAGGAAGCAGTTTCAAATGTGATAGAGGATAAGGACCTCACAGTTGCAGCAGTTCTCAGCGGAAACAGGAACTTCGAGGGCAGGATCAACTCCCAGGTAAAAGCCAACTATTTAGCATCACCAATGCTGGTGGTTGCCTACGCACTTGCAGGTACAGTTGATATTGATCTTATGAACGAGCCTATAGCCTGCGACCCTAACGGTCAACCGGTTTACCTCAAGGATATCTGGCCAGGCAAGGAAGAACTCAATGAATATATCCATAAGTCTGTAACCCCTGAAATGTTCAAGGAACAGTATGCCAACGTCTACGAAGGTACGGATCTCTGGAGAAGTCTTGATGCACCTGAGGGTCTACTCTATGATTGGGATAATCTTTCCACATACATACAGGAACCACCATTCTTCAAGAATTTCCCACTTGAAGTGGCCGGATTGGCCAATATTGAAGGAGCAAGAGCTCTTGCTCTGGTTGGAGACAGCATAACAACTGATCACATATCACCAGCAGGCTCGATCCCAACAAGCTATCCTGCAGGCCAGTACCTTATCTCAAAGGGTGTCGATGAGAAGAATTTCAATTCATATGGCTCCAGGCGTGGTAACCATGAGGTTATGATGAGAGGTACTTTTGGAAATGTACGGCTTAAGAACAAACTTGTCGAAAGCAAGGAAGGTTCATGGACCATACACCAGCCTGATGGACAGGAGATGCCCATCTATGATGCTGCAATGAAGTATATGGAAGAGGGAACCCCACTGGTAGTTATTGCAGGAAAGGAATATGGTACCGGAAGTTCACGTGACTGGGCTGCAAAGGGTACCCAGCTACTTGGTGTAAAGGCAGTAATAGCAGAGTCATATGAAAGAATACACCGCAGTAACCTTGTGGGCATGGGAGTACTGCCACTGCAATTCAAGGACGGAGAATCCTCTGAAAGCCTTGGACTGAGTGGAAAGGAAACATTTGATATCAAAGGTATCGATGCGCTTAAACCGTTCGGTGAAGTCACAGTGATCGCTAGATCCGAAACAGGTGAAGACAAGACCTTTGATGCCTTTGTGCGCCTGAACTCTGATATCGAAATAGAGTACTATATGAATGGCGGCATACTTCATAAATTCCTGAGAGACGGCATAAAGGGAGAATGACCTGTTCATTCCCCCTTTATCAAATTTTAATATTTTTATTTAATTAGAATGGTTTATTTGAATAATATATAAAAACAATATAAATCCAGTAAACTTTATATATGGACAACAAAAAGATAATATTGACCATATTTTACCAAAACGTATACTTCGATCCATTGGGGGATTTTTAAATGGAAAAGATGAAAAAAGGCCTGGAAGGCGTAATAGCTTTGGATACCAAAATATCCTTTATTGATGGTATTCAGGGAATTCTGAAGTACAGGGGGATTAAAATAGAGGATTTGGTAGATCTCTCTTATGATACAGTTTCCTATTTACTGATCAATGGAAATGTCCCCAATGAAAACGAGTTATTCGAATATTCCCAGGAACTTAAAAAAAACCGCCATATCAATGGAAAACAAATAGAAGTACTCAAGGAATTTGATTTCGGAATTGAGGCTCTTGACGGTTTGAGGACTGCGATTTCCTGTACAGCTCACTTTGATCTTGAGAATAATCATCATTCAACTGATGCAAATAAGAACAAATCAATAAGACTTGTTGCAAAATTCCCTACTATTGTTGCAGCTTTACACCGTGCAAGTTATGGCGAAAAACCCATTGAACCAAATGAGGAACTGTCCCATGGTGCTAACTTCCTTTACATGCTCACAGGCAAGATTCCAACAGAACTTGAAGCTGAAGCAATGGAAAAGGACCTTATACTGAGTGCAGAGCATGAATTGAACCCCTCGACGTTCGCTTTGAGAATTGCAGCATCAACCCTCTCAGACCTCTATTCGGCTGTTATATGCGGCCTTTGTACCCTAAAAGGACCTTTACATGGTGGTGCCAGAAAGGGTGTGATGGATATGCTTGATGAAGTTGGCAGTATAGAGAACGCACAGAGTTACGTTCTTGAAAAACTTGAAAATAAAGAGAAGATAATGGGTTTTGGTCACCGTGTCTACAAGACATATGATCCAAGAGCAAGGATATACAAGGATGTAGCCAAAAGATTGGCCATCGAAAATGGTGATTCTTCCTGGTTTGATATGGCAGAAAGAATAGAGCATATTCTTTACCATGAATTCATAGAACTTCGGGGAAAAACAATCTACCCTAATGTAGATTTCTATTCGGCTGTTGTGTATAAATATTTGGACATCCCTGCTGAACTTGCAACTTCTATATTCGCAATCGGAAGGGTTTCAGGATGGATGGCCCACTGCATGGAACAATATGCAGATAACAAGGTTATCAGGCCAAGGGCAAATTTTGTCTGAGACTTGTTCTCTTTTATTTCTCACATTCATTTTTCAGGTTATTGTTCATATTTTCAAAACCCATTCGGGTTTTTTCACCAATAAAATGTAGTATGAAATTTGCAAGGATACCTCTAAACCTTTCACACTGTATGAATCGTGTCCTATCATTTTCAAGTTCTTCGATCCTAAAGACATGTTCACCGTCAAATATCCCTTTGACCCACAAATTGCCCATCCACCTGTACTCATGCACAGGCTCTACTTTTGTTAGAACAGGAGTTAAGTTAATAGCTTTCATGCCAGGTGGCTGCATATAAACATCTAGCTTTGAACCAGGTTCAAGTTTTCCTTTTATACTTGTGATAAATGGATTCCAGCGATCAAAACCTTCAAAATCTGTTAGGAGGTCCCAGACCTCATTAATAGGAGCTTCAATTATGATATCAGTACAAATCTTATGCATTGTGAGGTAAACCTCCGATAAAAAGGAAGTTGGAAGAAAAAAAGGATATATTGTTCACACTAATTCCCTGCTTTTCTATGCAACTCTTTAGCGTTCATTAAATATATAATTATAGATGGTATGAAAATAGGAAGCATAAAGAACAAGATCACCTGCAAATCGGAAAAAGATAAGTAAATTGTTTAGTTGTAAGCATTTATATCGTCGCCTATATCTGCCTAAGGTTTACATGGATTAAAAGTTTTACTCTTCACTATAGAACATACATGAATCTTTAAGGCAAAAAGAAATTCAGGTAAGTGTTTTTATACGTCCAGATTCATTATAGACTGCAGTTATTAATCCAACACAAAGGTACTATTATGGGCAGCAACCAAAAACACGGCATTCCGGCACTATTATCATTTTTCATACCGGGACTGGGACAGATCATTAAAGGCGAATTATTCAAGGCAATTGGTATATGGGTAGTTCTGGTTATTTGTCTTATATTACAATTCATCCTCATAGGTTACCTATTGGGAGCCATTGTCTGGATATGGCAGATATATGATGCTTATAATAATTAACACGGGATAGAAATATCCCCTTTTATTTTTCAATAAAAAGAGATAATCTAAAATATATCTTTTATTCCCGTAACCTTCTCACTCTTTGCACCCTGAGCAGTTGCTTCAAACTCCTTGAATTTAGGAACACCAGTGCCACCGGTCTCATCAGGAACAAGAGCATTGGACCATGGGCTGTTTACCATATAGGCAATCCCGGGATGTTCTTCTTCATAAACCGACCTCTGGGCTTTGACAACTACTTTTCCAAAACTGTTCTTCAAAATCACTGTGTCGCCTTCCTTAATGGTGAGTTTTGAGATGTCCTTCGAATCGAGTTTGATAACCGCTGAGAGATTCTCATACTCCTCGCCAAAACGTGAGGATTCCTGGGCAGTGTTCTGGAACACATCCCTGTAAGTGCTTATCTTCAACTTGATCTCTGGTGCAGCAAGGAATTGTCCGAATCCCATCAGATAGCCTCCGTTATTCTTGTAAGTATTTCCTCATCGGATAGATTATCAGTTTCAACGATCTTTTTCAGTTCGATCTCCACACCATCCATACGAACGGCAGTGCCACCTGATTCAACCCCACCAAGCGCACATGGAATTGTGACGGTCGACCTTGTTGCTGTCAGGTTCTGGCATGGATCAATGGTTATGAGTGGAATTTCTGCAAGGTAGCGTGCAACAGAGAGCGGCAGACTTGATAAAGGATCTGAACCAATAATAAGTGCAGCATCAACTGATCTATTCCTCAGAGCTTCAACCACCGAATACTCAGCACCGTGTTCAGCATCACCTGTTTCACCGTTGAACTTCAGGCGGTTGATATATCCAGTCTCTGCAAAGAGATTCTGGTTAAAACCTCTCATATTGTACTGGCCCACCATGGGAATCAGGTGGAAATTGGAAACTTCATTGAGCTTTTCCATCAATTTGAACAGGGGCTCAAGTTCCTCAAGAGAATAGACAAGTCCGAGACCAACACATATCACACCGAACTTAGCCTTCTTCATTACATTTGCAAGTTCGAGTATCCTCTTCTTGTCGAAATCAAAGGAAGTTTTAGGAACCTTGCTTGACAGGGCACTTACAAGAGCCTCTATAAATTCGGCATCCGAACCCATGGGAATCTGATAGAACCGTGTATCCCGACAGATCTCAGCAGTAGATGATTTCCTGACGTCGATGGCTATTGCGGTCCTGTCCTCTTCCCATCCTCTCTGGCGCTCCTCACCTCTTGGAAAATAGGAATATCTTGAAAGGTGACGTGGATGTGAGTTGGAAGGATCGGCTCCCCAGAAAATAATAACATCGGCCTTGTGCCTGATATCATCGAGGGTGCATGTTTTAAGCTTGTCCTGAAGTATGGCCTCTATTATTGGTCCCTGGCAAAACGACGAAGTATCATCGATGTATGCACCTGTTTTCTTTGCAAGCCCGATGGATATTTTTTGCGCTTGAGAACTCGAATTGCCATGACCGAATATGAGCGGGTTCTTCGCACTTTTGAGTATAGCAGCAGCTTTTGTAATAGCCGAATCAATATCAGCTTTCTCGCCGCCCACTGTGCACTCCATAGGATCACTGCAACCTTTCATGCGTGCAACACCTTTAAGGCAGGCAGCATGTACCTTGGTCAACTTATTGCCTTCTGTTTCAACTCCGATATCATCACAGAGAAGAGCGCAACCCGTACAAACATAATATTCACTCAAATCATCACCACACTTAAAAATAAGAATAAAGACAAATTAAACGAATTCGATTGCCTTTGTCGGACATGTGTCTATGCAGGCAACACAGAGAATCTTATTCTCTCCGAATCGGCGACATTCCTGCACATTCCTGGCCTTTACAACTCCATCTTCGACTTTGAAGATGACTTTATCAGAGGTCGGTGCCTTTCCGCTTCCTGCACCAAATGGATCATTGGCCACATTTACAGGACAGGCGACAACACAATTGCCGCAACCAACACACTTATCATCGTGAACTATAAGGCCTGTTTCCGTAACATCACCAACAGGACCGATCATCTCAGAGAGCTTCTCGTAGTTGGCCTTATGTTTTTCCTCGTTCACAAGGGGAGGACAATCCTCCACCTTTACCTTCCGTCCAAGGAGATCAACCGCAAATGCCATACATGTGGCTTTTCCACATTCCTTACAATTAGTTTTTGGGAGTAGCTGGTATATTTCCATCACATTTGCCATTATTGTCACCTTTTGGAACTAAGTTAAGTATTATGCCACTTACTGTAACAACCGTTTTTTCTTCAGAATAACTTCAAACCTTGAAAAACAATGAACAATGACAACTGCCATCGTTTTCAATTTCATCATGGTGATAGATACATGGACAGATGATCTTACGATCCTGTTCAGTATCACCGGTTCTTATCCTGCATGGACAATATTGTTTGCCATGTTCATGCCTGTTCCTGGAAAGACCTTCGATGACCGCATGAAGCATTTCTTTATCCGGATTAAGAATAAAACCCTTCTTCTTTGCATAGTTTGAAGCCCATTCATGCGTTTTTTCCATTATTGGTGCAAGTTCGGTCATAGACAATCTCCTGTATAATAAATTAAAAATATCAATGGTATATTCTGGATATCATTATTTATGTACTTCGGTTTTTGTAATAATTATACGAAAATTAAACCTTATACAAAATACAAATGCTGTCTATCAGGACAGGACATATCTGACCCAAGCTTAACCCTCTGGATGATACCACGTTTTTAAGCGCTAAAAAAGAAAAAGGTAGAATACCGGAAATCTCCCGGCTTACATCATTTTCGTCTGCTCGGTCTGGCGTGGCACCTTAACTACCATGAAACGGAAAAGACTGTCACTTTCATTCATCAGTCTGTGAGGGATCTTTGCAGGGCTTTCTATAAGCATATCCTTAGTGACGGTTTGCTGTTCAGCACCAATCTCTACGATTCCCTCTCCTTCAAGGATGTAAAAGAATACATCAACAGGAGTTGTGTGTTTCTTTAGTGCATCACCCGGTTTGAGTTGCATGTGCATAACCTGTGCATGCTCGCTGTCATAGAGCTTGTGTACAGTGACTCCGTGGGGATTGTCTTTCTTCTCTGCATCCTTGTAACTTGTTATTATCATCTGGTCACTTCCTTATAAAAAAAAGAAAAAAGGGTTTTTTAGTAGGTTTTTCTGACTAAAGGTTTAAAGAAGGACCTTGAGGTCTTCTTCAACTGTGGAATTTGGCATTATGTTGAAATTCTCAACCAGAACATTGAGAACATTCGGTGACACAAATGCTGGCAGTGTCGGACCAAGCATTATGTTCTTGACGCCAAGACTGAGCAGTGCAAGCAGGACAAGACATGCCTTCTGCTCGTACCATGCGATATTATATGATACTGGCAGGTCGTTGATGTCATCAAGTCCGAATGCCTTTGCAAGTGCCTGTGCTATGACAACCAATGAATAGGAGTCATTACACTGTCCTGCATCGAGAACCCTTGGAATTCCACCGATGTCTCCGAGGTCAAGCTTGTTGTAACGGTACTTTGCACATCCTGCTGTGAGAATGACAGTGTCCTTTGGAAGAGCTTCTGCAAAGTCTGTATAATAGTCCCTCTCCTTGTGTCTTCCGTCACATCCGGCCATGACAACGAATTTCTTAATCTGCCCTGCCTTCACAGCATCAATAATCTTATCAGCAACAGAGAGTGCGGACACGTGTGCAAAACCGCCCATGATGGTTCCTTCTTCAAGCTGTTCCGGAGATTTACATGTCTTTGCCTGTTCGATGATGGATGAAAAGTCCTTGCCACCATTTTCATCTGCATTGATGTGAGTGACACCGTCAAAGCCGACTATTCCCGTTGTGTATATCCTGTTGATGTAGGACTCCCTTGGAGGAACGATACAGTTTGTGGTCATGAATATAGGACCGTTGAACTTCTCGAATTCCTCCTTTTGCCTCCACCATGAACCGCCATAGTTTCCAACAAAATTATCATACTTCTTGAATGCCGGATAGGAGTTTGCAGGAAGCATCTCACCGTGGGTGTAGACATCAACACCTGTGCCCTTTGTCTGCTCAAGTAGTTGTGCAAGATCATGAAGGTCATGTCCACTAATAAGGATTCCAGGATTATCCTTTACACCAATGTTTACTGCGGTTGGCTCCGGATTACCATAGGTTGTGGTGTTTGCCTTGTCAAGCAGTGCCATGGTAGCGACACCCTGTGAACCACATTCCAGTACTAGTGGGACAAGTTCATCGACACCCATCTCGTCGTCCATTGTTGCCAGGAGCGCCTTCTCGAAGAATGCCATAATGTCGTCATCCTTGTATCCAAGGACTTTTGCATGATGAGCATATGCAGCCATGCCTTTGAGACCGTATACAAGCAGTTCCCTGAGGGAGCGGATGTCCTCATTCTCAGTTGCAAGTACCCCTGTATTTATGTTGACAATACTCTGCGCTGTAACCTTTGCCATTATTGGAAGTTCCTCACCTGCATTAGGACTTGCACCAAGGAGTTTCTCTTTTATCCACTGTGGGAAGGATGAACCAGACTTCTCATTGAGAACATTTGCATCCAGCAGTTTCTTTTTTATGCCGTCCTTTATTTCAAAACCTTCGTTGATCATTCTTTCGAAGTCAACTTTGCTGAAGTTGGTATTTGTAATAGTTGCAAAAAGCCCATCAAGAATGAACTGATCGGTCTTCGCATCGTTGAGATTGTTTGCCCTTGCTTTGGAGTTGTAGAATGCGATACTTTTCAGGACATAGATAAGGTCATCCTGAAGGTCTGCAACTTCTCCTTTCTTTCCACATACGCCATTCTTTGTACAGCCAGTGGCATTCATAGTTTCTTCACATTGATAACAGAACATTTTATTCACCATGTTTCCTATATACGATATCTTTAAGATACTGCTATATATGGGATACTAGCATATAAGGAGAAGAGTTTCCAAGTGGATACCCGTGCTCGAAAAAATAAAGTATGATTTACAACGACTGCGTTCCTATCGTTGTCACTCATACCTACTCTTTAGAAGTGCAGATATCACAGTCCATTCCCCATATTTACCCAATTCAATAATTAGTGACCGGGACTTTATAAACCTATCTTGTACGACAATTGGGTTTTATGATATTCGCCGATATTGACCCGTAAAAACCTGAAAAAAGAATGCTACTAAAAAACCGGAATTCAAAATAGAAAAATTAGAGGAGTGTTACTCCTCTTTTCGCCTGTTGATGATAAAGGCAAGTCCTATTATCGCTGCTATTGGAAGAGCAACGGTTGGGAACTCAGGGATCTGCTCAGATGGTTCATCAGGTTCATCAGTTACTTCAATTTCCCAGATTTTTACAACCTTGTTGGAGGTAACGATTTCCTGCTGGCTGTCAACAAAGCTTGCGATAATGGTATCAGTTCCTTCAAGAGTACCGAGGTATGTGAAAGTTGCTTCACCATTGCTGCCAGTGTATGCTGAATTAGTAAGTCCTGCGTGTGGTCCTACTACTACCTCAAAAGTGACTTGTTTTGATTCCACAGGGTTACCATCATCATCCTGAACAGTTGCTGTTACTGTGTGATAAGTTCCTACAGGGTTTGTTGCTGATGCCGGGCTGAGGACAATTCCTTCTCCTACTACAGCTACAGTTGATTTGAGGTCGAAGTATGCAAAGAATATGTTATCATCATCTGAAGGATTTTCTGTGTACACAGTAATTGTGCTGTCTCCATCCTTTACCAATGGAAGAATGTTGTACAATTCATCATCCAGACGAGGGTCTGAGTAAGCAGTCTGCGTTGGAATTGCAGGGTTTGCATTGCTGTCATCCAAGCCACCTACTGTGAGAAGACCTCCATTTCCAGAGTAACCGTCATCTTCCCCACCTGCTGCAGAAGTAAGTCCCTGTCCATTTACATTGACTATACTGTATTGACTGTCACCTGACTGGTAACTGTAAGATATACCAAGTCCCATACCAAGTCCCATATCAAAACTCATATCAGGACTACTTGTGTCTATAGGTTCTGCAAGCAAAATATTGAATGTGTCTCCGCCAGTGCTCTGTGCACCAAAGAGAAGGACGATAGTGTTGTCATCTACTTGATTTGGGTCATCGAAAATGACTACCAACACGGTTCCATCAATATAATGTGCATTATCCTCGGTTATTGTGAAGTCTACTCTTCCTGTTGGAGCATTGTCAATCTTTGTCTTTACAAGAGGTGTAACATCTGCCCAGTGATTGTAAGTATATTTGTGAACAGAGGAGGTCCAGTTAACGTCCTGACCATCAATCTTAACCTGACCATCTACTATTGGGCTAGCACCCCAAAGAGATGCACCAATCATGTATGCTGATCTTACGGTTGCACCTGCAGGTTTTTCTACCTAAATAATGCCAATTCCTTCTGTTCCAAGTCCATCAACTGAAAGGCTGATCTTTCCGGTCTCTGTGACCATCGGAGAAAGGCTTGTAAGTGCAGGTACAGCCAGGGTCATTGGTGCCACTGATGCTGTCTTGAATGTTGTTTCTTCAACTGTACCAGGTGTTGTTTCAGCTGCGCTTGCTGCCATCATAAAAGCTGATGACAAAACAGCAAAACACACGAAAAAAGTCATTATATTTTTAATTTGTTTTTTTGCTATCATAAAATAACTTCTGTACTTTCTCAAGTAAACAAGCAAGTCTATATGAACATATGCACAGTTAATATATAAATATATTTTTTATTTACTGTTTTAAATAATTGAGTGGCACGAAATCATAATAATAATAATAATAATAATAATAATAATAATAATAATAATAATAATAATAATAATAATGATAATAATAATAATAATAATAATAATGAGATACAAGCAACCCATTGACAGTCGAATAAAGATTGATAAGTGCGTTTTTAAGGTGTTTTGCTAAATTAGAGATTTTGCAAGTAGATACTTTCAGAGTGCCTATGAACCTGTCTGGAAACAGAAAACACAAAGTTTATATTCTCGAAATTATGGAAAATATACGATTGTACAGGCTTATAATGAATAATGAGTCAAAAACACAACATATCTAAATTAATTATTCTGTGCAATGAAACGACATATCAGTATGTTATTTGACCTTTAGAATATACTAAATATTAGCCAATAATGATGCAAATATAGATGAAGTTCATCAGCGATTGACAGATATGAACCCTGCAAAGTATAATTAAATGGTTTTTCATCAATCATCCAAAACTATATCATCCCCAAAGTCATTTTTTCCTGCAAAAAGGAGCCAACAATATGCGAATCGGAGTATACATCTGTCATTGCGGACTGAATATCGCACACACCATAAACGTAGAGTCACTCAGGGACAAGGTTAGTGAGCTTGATGGCGTTAAGGTGGCCAAGGACATACAGTTCATGTGTTCCGATTCGGGGCAGGAATCCATAGTACAAGACATAACAGACCTTGATCTTAACCATATACTTGTGGCTGCCTGTTCCCCTCATCTGCACGAGCAGACATTCAAGAGAGTGCTTGAAAAAGCGGGTCTCAATCCCTTCATGCTGGAAATGGTCAACATCCGTGAGCAATGCTCCTGGGTGCATATGGAAGACCCGCAAATGGCAACCCAGAAGGCATTCGACCTTATACGAATGGGCATAGCCAGACTCAAACTACTGGACCCGTTGCAGCTTAAAAAAGTGCCTGTAACAAAAGATGTACTTGTTATAGGAGGCGGTGTTGCAGGAATAGAAGCTGCACTGACCCTTGCTAACTCCGGCTATCATGTTCATATGGTGGAGAAAGAACCCACCATCGGTGGAAAAATGGCACTGCTAAACGAAGTGTTCCCAACCAACGACTGCTCCATCTGTGTGCTGGCTCCCAAGATGACAGACGTGCACCAGCACCCGAATATCAACCTGATCACACTTGCAGAAGTTACCGGAGTTATGGGTCCGGTTGGTAATTTCAATGTTACTGTAACCAGAAAACCCAGATACGTCATAGAGGACAGATGCAAGGGCTGCGTGGACGAATGTGGCCGTGTCTGCCCGGTGGAAATACCCAACAGGTTCGACAGCGGACTGGGAAAGACAAAAGCCATCAACATGCCAATCCCACAGGCAGTACCGCAAGTGGTCTATATCGACAATGAGTTCTGCGTGGGCTGTGGACTCTGCAAACAGGCATGTCCGGCCGATGCAGTGGATTACCACCAGAAAGAAGAAACTATTGAGTTCACCGTGGGTGCGATCATCCTTGCAACAGGATACAATCATTTCGATGCATCCCGAAAGCAGGAGTACGGTTATGGTATCTACCCTGACGTCATTACTAACATGGAACTTGAGCGCCTGCTCAATGCCGCCGGTCCCACAAAAGGTAAAGTGCTCTCCCCATCAACACTGGAAATACCAAAGAAAGTTGCTTTCATACAGTGTGTCGGTTCAAGGGACGAAAAAGTAGGCAACCCCTACTGTTCAAGGGTTTGCTGTATGTCCAGCATGAAAAATGCACAGCTTCTCAAGGAACGCTATCCAGATATTGACATTACAATTCATTACATAGACATCCGTGCATCCGGTGAGATGTACGAGGAATATTATACACGCACTCAGGAGATGGGCATCAATTTCGTTCGCGGTAAAGTGGGTGAGATCCTGCAGGACGGACTGGGAAAAATGAACCTGCGTTATGAAGATACTCTTAGTGGCAAAATTTACGAGGAATCCTCAGACCTTGTTGTCCTTGCAACAGGTATGGAAAATGTCAAAGATGCTGACAGGATATCCAGGGTATTGAACCTTACAAGACGCAGTGACCGTTTCTTCTCCATAGCTCATCCCAAAATGAGGCCGGTTGACTCACATGTAAAGGGAGTATACATCGCAGGTTGTGCATCCGGTCCCAAAGAAATACAGGTATCCATAGCACAGGGAAGTGCCGCTGCTGCCAAGGCAATGCAGCTCCTGGCAAAGGGCGAGATCGAAATGGACCCGCTCTGCGCTCATGTGAATCCAGATAAATGTATTGGATGTGGCATATGTGTGGATGTCTGCAAATTCAATAAAATAAGTTTCGTTGACAAAAAAGCAGTGGTTGACGAACTATCGTGTATGGGATGCGGTGCATGCAGTGCATCATGTCCGGCTGATGCTATATGGATGCGTAACAGCACTGATGAACAAATAACCGCCCAGATACACGCTGCCACCGAAGTCAAGTCTGAATTCCCGCTAATAATCGCATTCCTGTGTAACTGGTGTAGCTACACATGTGCAGACCTTGCCGGCACATCAAGGATACAATACCCTACTAACATCCGTGTCATCCGCGTCATGTGTGCCGGACGTGTGGACCCCTCATTTGTTCTTGAAGCACTTGAAAGCGGTGCAGACGGAGTGCTAGTTGCAGGATGCCGACTTGGAGAATGTCATTACACCTTCGCTAATTATAACGCAAAGTCAAGGATGGAAGCCCTGAAGGAAGTGCTTGCAGATGTAGGCATAGACCCTGGACGCCTTAACGTGGAATGGATATCAGCCTCCGAAGGGGAGAGATTCGCCAGATCAATTGAAGGATTTGTTGAATATCTTGAAAAGATAGGACCTATAGGTTCTGAACTCACGGAGGCAGAACAGTGACAGAAGAATGCAGGGAAAGTTCGCTCTGTGTCGAGAAAGACATGGACATAGACGGTTCCCATTTCATCTATCGCCAGATAAGCAACCAATCTGTGAAATTCCTTGATTACGATTACAAGAGATGTGTGGGCTGTGGTATTTGTGTTGGCCTCTGTCCCACACAAGCTCTGGAACTAGGACCCATGCAGGAGATCTCCACCGGACTGGATGCTCCTCCTGTAATGATGGAACTTGATAAGTGTACTTTCTGCTCCATGTGCGCCAACTTCTGCCCAGTTCACGCCTTTAAGATGACCGAAGAAGGCGATTTTCCAGATAATGATGAATTCCCGACATACGATTCCTATGTAAGGATGAACGAGAAATGCCTGCCATGTGCGCTTTGTAAGGCCGCATGCCCCGAGGATGCCATAGATGTAGAGTTCACCTTCCTAAAAAAAGAGGACATAGCACCCTTCAAAGAAGATGTTGAGGGCGAGATAGAGATAGATACTGATAAGTGCAACTTCTGCGGCCTGTGTGCAGAATTCTGTGAAGCATTTCTGCTTGTAGAAAAAGAAACTACTCCCACTGACCCACAACCTTTTGACCTGCTGCTGGTGGACGAGGATAAATGCGACTACTGCGTGCTATGCCAGGATCTGTGTCCTGAGAATGCTATAAAGGTCACTGGAGAAAGAAGAGGCAAAGCTCCTGATATCGAAGGGATCGTCACTGTAGATGACGATAAATGTACCCGATGCACCTGGTGCCAGGTTGTCTGCCCCTACGAAGCGGTTGATCTTAAGAAGCAGTTTGAGGGCGAACTTGCGCTTATAGAAGTAAATGTCGATAAATGTGACCCGCAGGGCTGTCATGGTTGCTTTAATGTGTGCCCTTCCCACCTCTGGTATGTACCTGAGGACGGGACTAAGATCGCGATAAAGGAAGATTATTGCACCTACTGTGGTGCCTGTGTCAATGCATGCCCCAAGGATGTGATGAAAGTCACTCGTACGAAGGTTCACCACACTGAGATCCCTGAATCACCATGGGCAGAACAGTGGAGAAATGCAGTGGATTCCATGGTTACCGGAAAGAGAGAGCATCCGGACATTTCCAGGACCCTTGTTGTGGAGAAGGAAGAACAGAAGGAACATGTGGAAGTGGAACTGCCACAGATTGATGGCTCACTCCTCAAACTCGCAAAAGAACGTATTGAGAAAGCAAAGCCCTTGCTTGACAATGTGAAAATAAGGAAGATGCTTGAGGATAGCCCTTCTGAAGAACAGAAGGAAGAGTTCCGCAAAAAGATAGGAACAGATACAAGCAATAAGTCCAAACAATAACTATATACATGCGTGTGCGTTTTGTTGTGTAGATATCCACATATTGCTTACTAAATTACAATCAATTAATTACGATCAATTCAAATTATTCATTTATATCGGTGAGATTTTCCATGAGTGATAAATTCAATTATGCTGAACTGGGTTTGAAATGCGGTCTTGAGATTCACCAACAACTTGATTCAAAAGAGAAACTTTTCTGCAGGTGTCCTACACGAATAAGGAACATTGAAGAATCCAACCACGAATTCTTTCGTTATCTCCGACCCACAGCAAGTGAGATGGGAGAAACTGACAGGGCTGCCCTGGAACAGTCTAAACTCAAACGTAAGTACATTTACAAGACATACGATAGCACCTGCCTTGTGGAAAACGATGACGAGCCTCCCACTGAGTTAAACAAGGAATCCCTTGACATCGCTCTTAGCATCACAAAGCTCCTGAACATGGTACCTGTTGACCAGATACACATGATGCGCAAGATAGTTGTCGATGGTTCCAACACATCCGGATTCCAGAGAACCGCTTTTCTTGCAAAGGACGGTCATCTTGACACTTCGGTCGGTCCTGTTGGTGTCGGTGTATTATGCCTTGAGGAAGAGGCATGCCAGAAGATAGAGGACAAGGGAGATTCTATAATATACTCACTTGATCGTCTGGGAATCCCGCTGGTCGAGATAGGCACAGACCCGGACATCATTTCCCCGTCACATGCAAAGGAAACCGCACAGCAGATAGGAATGTTGTTACGTTCGACCGGAAAGGTTAAGCGTGGACTTGGAACTATACGTCAGGACGTAAACATATCTATCGCAAGAGGTGCACGTGTTGAACTCAAAGGCGTGCAGGCTCTTGATATGATAGAGACCATGGTTGAACTGGAAGTTGAGCGCCAGGCCAATCTTCTTGCAATGATGGATGAGCTGCTTGAGCGCGGTGCATCCGTATGTGATACTATTTTCGATGTTACGGATCTCTTCAGGGAAACAAAGTCCAAGGTCATCAAAAAGACCATCAAGAAAGGGAAGGTATATGCCGTTCTTCTGCATGGATTTGACGGATTTGTGGGCAGGGAAGTTCAGCCAGGAAGACGGCTTGGTACCGAGTTCTCAGACCGTGCAAAGACATCCGGCGTAGGTGGTATATTCCACACAGACGAACTTCCAAGTTATGGCATAAGCGAAGAAGAGGTACATGCACTGCGCACAGAGCTTGCTGCCGCTGAGAATGATGCTGTTGTAATGGTTGCAGACCGTGAGAAACGTGCGTGGGATGCGATGGAAAGTGTAATCATCCGTGCAAAGGAAGCTCTTGAAGGCGTTCCTGAAGAAACACGCAGGGCACTTCCAGATGGTAATAGCTCTTACCTCAGGCCGCTCCCGGGTGCTGCAAGGATGTATCCCGAAACTGACGTGCCACAGGTGAATATCTCCGGTGATTACTTTGATGCTATAGAAATACCAGAACTGCTAACTGAAAGGGCAAAGCGTTTTGAATCGGATTTCGGGCTTCACAAAGAACTTGCCGGGAAAATCGCTTACTCTACGTATCTACCTCTTTTTGAAGAGATAATGCAGATGCTTGGTGACAACGATAATGTCAATGCAACCCTTGTAGTGAGAACACTTACAGGAACACTGCAGGAACTGAAACGTGACGGTGTGGAAATTGATAAACTTGAGGACAGGCATTTCATCGATGTGTTCAGGTTCCTTGCCGAAGGTGGCGTTGCAAAAGAAGCCATTGATGGTCTGATCCGTGCAATTGCAGGTGATACAGGACTATGCGCAAAGGATGCGGCAGCAAAGATGGGACTTGGAAACCTTGACATATCTGAGGTCGAGAACATGGTAGATAAGATCATAGATCAACGTCAGGATTTCGTTAAAGAAAAAGGTCTTGGAGCTGTTGGCCCACTTATGGGTGTCGTGATGGGTGAAATGCGCGGAAAGGTTGACGGAAAGGTTTTAAGTGAGATGTTAAAACAAAAGATTAATAAATATATAAATATATAATATATTTTTGATGTGCTTGTATCTTAGTATCCGGTTTGGAAAAATAGTGAGCAGAGGGTTTTTTCTGCTTGCTTTTCTGATTTTATTTGTATCAGCTGTATCTGCTTCTGTAGTCATAGAAAACGATGAGAAACTAACCAATATCACAAATGCTGATCACCCTTCATGGAGTCCGGATGGGAAAATGATCGTATATGCTGCTAACCAGGCAATATGGGTCATGAACAGTGATGGTTCCGGGCAAAAGAAACTATATGATGGAATGGCCTGGGAAGGGGACCCGGTATTCAATGATGACGGTACAGAGATATATTTTGCAGCTGAAAGTAAAAAAGCCTATTCTGCACGTTATATTAGTATCCACATGATGAATGCTGACGGCAGCAATGGCCTGAAACTGACCGAAAGCGCCGATTCAAGAGAACCTTCCGTAAATCCTGATGGAAGCAGACTGGCATATGCATCACGCGCCTCAGGAAATTATGATATATGGACCATGGCAAGCAATGGAACAGATAATATCCGGCTTACTGATGGAGACGGAGATGAAACTTCATCCTCATGGAATCCAGAAGGAAACACGATCGTTTATTCTTCTTCCGGAGATATATTTATAATAGACATCGATGCAGTGAGACCAATTGGACTAATACAGGACACATACAACAATGTTGAACCTGCATATAGCCCGGATGGCGAGACCATAGCATATGCTTCTGATGTCGGCGGAGACTATGATCTGTGGCTGATGAACCCCACTGGCAGCTCACAGGTTAAACTGACCAGTGACCTCTCTTCTGAAAAAGCACCTGCATGGAGTCCGGATGGCAGGAAAATTGCCTACGTATCCAACAGGGACGGGGAATACAATATATGGGTCATGACACTTGGAGACGAGGAGATCGAATTTGAGCTCACGGAAAAAACTGTGGACATTGAAGAAAATCAGATCAACAATACCCAACTCATAAAACTACGCGAGTATGCGATAAAGGAACCCCGGGAGTTCATAGGTATAGTACTTTTGTTTTCCTTCGTATTTGTTGTGTTCATCGTGGGATCTTTTATGCGAAAGATCTCATAATCATTCTTTTTTACATAAGTTCCTGCAAAAAAAATAGAGAAGTCCATCGCAATGCTTATAGCCTATTCATCGCATGTATTCGCAGGTTCGTAAGATGAATGCAGTAATAGGATTAGAAGATGGGACTATTATAAAAGGCACTGGTTTCGGTGCCGAAGGTATCGTTTCCGGGGAACTTGTTTTCACAACTCAATATACTGGCTATGAAGAAGCACTAACAGATCCTTCATACAAAGGCCAGATACTTATGTTCACTTATCCTCTCATTGGTAATTACGGTGTCAGTGACAACTGTTTTGAATCCAATGGTGTAAAAGCTGAAGGTCTTGTAGTGAGGGAGGCTTGTCCCGAGCCATCTCACCACATGTCAAAAAAGACCATTTTCGAGCTTATGGAGGACGAAGGCAAACCCGGCATTGCAGGCGTGGACACACGTATGCTAACTATAAAGACACGAGAACACGGAACAATGCGTGCAGCCCTCATCAACGGAAGTGATGACGGTGAGGAGGCAGTCAGGATCGCCCGTGCACAAAAGAGCATTTCAGATATCGATTTTATATCACAGGTGACTTGCCCGCAGCCCTTTAAACTGGAAAGCCCGACAAGGGATCCAAATAACCCACTCAATGTGGTTCTTGTGGACTGCGGTCGTAAGCTAAGCATTGAAAGGAGTCTGATGGCAAGAGGTATGGATGTAACCGTTGTACCGGGTAACGCATCTATCTCAACAATAGAGTCCTACGATCCGGACCTCCTGTTCTTCTCAAACGGTCCAGGAGACCCATTGCAGGCACAGGATGCCATCTCAGCGGTCAACCATTTTACAGGTGAATTACCGATAGTCGGCATATGCCTGGGTCACCAGATAATCTCCCTGGCGCTTGGAGCGCAGACATACAAAATGAAATTCGGCCACAGGGGTGCAAACCAGCCAGTAAAGGACCTGGAAACAGGAACAGTCCACATCACCTCCCAAAACCATGGTTTTGCAGTGGATGGGGATTCCTTTGAAGAGGCGGACGTAGAGGTCACACAGTTCAATACCAATGATAAGACAGTAGAAGGTATTGCTCACAAATACCTGGATATATTCAGTGTACAGTATCATCCGGATGCACATCCAGGTCCAATGGATTCTGAAAAGTTATTCTTTGACAAGGTCCTCAAACTTGCAGGAGGAAAGAAATAATGCCAAAACGCGAAGACATTAAAAAAGTACTCCTGATAGGTTCAGGACCTATCATGATAGGACAGGGAGCAGAGTTCGACTTCTCGGGAAGTCAGGCATGCAGGTCACTTAAGGAAGAAGGCCTGCAGGTAGTGCTTGTTAACTCAAACCCGGCAACTATTATGACAGATCCCGAAATGGCAGATGCGGTATACATAGAACCCATTGAGGTTAGAGCAGTTGAGAAGATCATTGCAAAGGAAAGACCAGACGGTATCATTGCAGGTCTCGGTGGACAGACCGGTCTGAACCTTACAAGTGAACTTGCAGAGCAGGGCATACTTGAGAAGTACAACGTCAAGCTTCTTGGAACAAACCTTGATGCCATAAAGAACACAGAGGATCGTGAACTCTTCAAACAGACAATGGAGAGGATCGGGGAAAAGGTACCCCGCAGCAAAGCAATATCCACTCTCAAGGAAGCTGAAGCAGTAATTGACGAACTGGGACTTCCTCTGATAATTCGTCCCGCATACACCCTTGGTGGTGCAGGTGGCGGTATCGCCCATTCCAGGGAAGAACTCCTGGAGATCACGGAAAGAGGTCTTCGTCGCAGCCGTATCAGTCAGGTACTTATCGAGGAAAGCGTACTCGGGTGGAAGGAGTTCGAGTATGAGGTCATGCGTGATGCAAATGACACATGCATAGTAATATGCAACATGGAGAACCTGGACCCTATGGGAGTACACACAGGTGAGTCCATAGTTGTTACACCATCCCAGACCCTCAATGATGAGGAGCACCAGATGCTGAGGACCGCTGCTATTAAGATCATCAGGTCATTCGGTATTGAAGGTGGCTGTAACATCCAGTTCGCTGCCAAGGACGGCGACTACCGTATTGTGGAAGTAAACCCACGTGTATCACGTTCATCAGCCCTTGCATCAAAGGCAACGGGTTACCCGATTGCCAGGGTGACAGCAAAGATAGCTATCGGTATGGCACTGGATGAGATCCTCAATGATGTGACTAAAAAGAACCCTGCATCATTTGAGCCTACAATTGATTACATCGTTACAAAGATACCAAGATGGCCATTTGATAAATTTGTCAATGCCGACAAGACACTTACCACTGCTATGAAGAGTACCGGCGAGGTAATGTCCATCGGTCGTACCATTGAGGAATCACTTTTAAAGGCTATACGCTCCCTTGATATTAAGATGGACTTCGGAACAGATGAATGGTCCAACAACGAGATCAAAACCCTGCTCCAGACACCGACAAGCGAACGTCTCTTTGTAATGTATCATGCTCTTTGCAATGGTTTTTCAATTGAGGATGTTTCCAGTCTGACAGGTATTGATATCTTCTTCATCAGGAAGCTTAAGAATATCATTGATATGGAAGACATGATCAAAGAAGAAGGACTTTCCGGAAACCTGTCCGATGACCTTCTTCTTGATGCAAAACGCATAGGACTTCTGGATTCCCGCATTGCAGAACTGGCAGGGCAGACCCGCGAGGACATCAATGACCAAAGACGTAATGCAGGTGTCGTGTGCACCTACAAGATGGTAGATACATGTTCAGCGGAATTTGCAGCAGAGACTCCTTATTACTACTCATGTTACGAGCAGATGTGTGAAGCGGAACCATCAGACCGTAAGAAGATACTGATACTTGGTTCAGGTCCTATACGCATAGGACAGGGTATCGAGTTCGATTACTGCACGGTGCATGCGGTTGCAGCTATCCGTGAGGCAGGGATCGAGGCCCATATCATCAACAACAACCCGGAAACTGTTTCCACTGACTACGACACTTCCGATAAGCTCTTTTTCGAACCTCTCACACTTGAAGATGTGATGAATGTCATAGATAAGGAGAATCCGGATGCAGTACTTGTACAGTTCGGAGGACAGACATCGGTGAACCTCGCACTTCCACTTGAGAAGGAACTCAAGAGGCGCAGTGACCTGAAGACCGTCATTCTCGGCACATCGCCTGAAGATATTGACATGGCAGAGGACCGTGAGAAGTTCAACCTCAGGATGAGCAAGCTTGACATCAACCAGCCGGAAGCAGGTTATGCAACCTCGCAGGACCAGGCAATCGAGATAGCCACAAGAATAGGTTATCCGGTACTTGTACGTCCTTCCTATGTACTCGGTGGTCGTGCAATGGAGATAGTCTACGAGCAGAGTGACCTTGAACGCTACATGCGTGAGGCTGTGAAGGTATCCCCCGAACATCCGATACTTATTGACGACTTCCTTGAGGGCGCAGTTGAGATCGATGTGGATGCTGTGTGTGACGGTAAAGACGTACTTATCGGTGCTATCATGGAGCACATCGAAGAAGCAGGCGTTCACTCCGGTGACTCTGCATGTGTCATCCCGCCACAATCACTTTCAGAAGAGGTTCTCGAAACAGTACGTGATTATACCCGCAAGATCGCTCTTGCACTCAATGTGATCGGCCTTGTGAACATCCAGATGGCAAAGAAAGGTGACAAGATCTATGTCCTTGAAGCAAACCCACGTTCAAGCAGGACCATACCATTCGTATCCAAGGCAGTTGGCCTGCCTCTTGCAAAAATAGCTGCCCGTGTGATAATGGGACAGAGTCTGGAAGAGCTGGGTTATTCAACAAGCAACGAACCGAAGGTCAACCATGTCTCAGTGAAAGAAGTGCTTCTGCCCTTTGACAAGCTTCCAGGAGCAGACCCCGTACTTAGCCCGGAGATGAAGAGTACCGGAGAGGTCATGGGTATTGACTCAGATTATGGAAGAGCATTCTTCAAAGCGCAGCTCAGTGCTGATAATCTGCTTCCGCTTACCGGAAAGGTCTTTGTGTCCGTGAAGGATGAGGACAGGGAAGAGCTGATAGATGTCGCAAGCGAGCTTGTGAGCGCAGGAATCGAATTACTTGGTACAAAAGGTACGGCAGATTTCCTTTCTGAACATGGTGTAGAGATGGGAATTGTTAAGAAGGTCCATGACGGCAGCCCCAATGTCATCGATATGATGCGCAGGTATGAGGTTGCACTGGTCATTAACACCCCTAATGACAAGCTATCCCGTGAGGACAGCTCAAGAATACGCCGTGCAGCAGTGGATTTCAAGGTACCTTACATCACCACGATCCAGGCAGCAGTTGCAGCATCCCATGCCATCGTTTCCATGAAGCAGGGCGAGGGAGACGTTAAATCAATAAATGAATATCACAAGGAGATCGCATAGATCTCCTATCAGGATCAGATATTATGACAAAGAAAGTAGTACTTGCTTATTCAGGCGGGCTTGACACTTCCGTGTGCATCCCGCTGCTAAAAGAAGAATACGGCTACGATGAAGTTATCACAGTAGCGGTAGACGTTGGACAGCCACAGGAAGATGTTAAACAGGCTGAAGAGAAAGCACAGAAGATCAGCAACAAGCACTTCACGCTCGATGTGCGTGAGGAATTTGTCAATGATTATATATTCCCACTTATCAAGGCCAATGGCGATTATGAAGGATACGTCATGGGCACATCCATCGCACGTCCTCTTATCGCTAAGAAGGTCGTTGAGATAGCAGAGCAGGAAGGCGCTGTTGCACTTGCACACGGTTGTACCGGCAAGGGTAATGACCAGCTTCGTTTTGAGGCAGTTTTCCGCCTGACCGACATGGATGTTATCGCACCCATGAGGGACATGAACCTCACACGTGACTGGGAGATCGAGTATGCACAGAAGCATGGCATACCTGTGACCGTCACAGCCGCAAAGCCATGGAGTGTGGATGAGAACATCTGGAGCCGCAGTATCGAAGGTGGCAAACTGGAAGACCCGGGATTCATTCCTCCTGAGGAGATCTACCAGTGGACCGTTTCCCCTGAAGCAGCTCCTGATGGCCAGACCCTTGTAATTGGTTTTGAGAACGGTGTCCCTGTTTCACTTGACGGTGAGAAGATGGACGGTGTTGAGCTTATCATCAAGCTGAACGAGCTCGCAGGTTCCCACGGTATCGGCAGGACCGATATGATAGAGGACCGTGTTCTGGGACTTAAAGCACGTGAGAATTACGAGCACCCAGCAGCTACAGTTCTCCTTACAGCCCACAAAGACATTGAGAAGCTTGTGCTCACAAGAGCAGAGCTTAAATTCAAGAAAACTGTGGATGAACAGTGGTCTGAACTTGCCTACTATGGCCTTGTTGACGAACCACTCTACCACGACCTGAATGCATTTGTTGATAAGACCCAGCAGCGTGTCAGCGGTACCGTTACCGTGAAACTGCATAAGGGCAGTGTCATCATACTTGCACGTACATCCCCGTATGCACTTTATTCAGAAGACCTTGTGTCCTTTGATAGTGCAACCATTGACCAGAAAGATGCTGAGGGTTTTGCCAAGTATCATGGGTTCCAGGCAAGGATGTATAAGAAGGTTATTGAGAAGTAAATTTTAAATTGTATGCCGGTTGGCATACGATTTTTTTTCTGTTTTTGATTTAATATTAGTATCAACTTCTTTTCGGAAGATTTATATTGTTTCTTTCAAAAATCACTTCAACTGAAAGGTGAATTTTATGATAGCTGAGAGGATAAGTAATGAAATTGAAGAAGGTTTAACAATTCCGAAACCAAATGCAAAGCAACCGTTTAAAGTTAAGGGATGGGGTATTCGAAGAGGTGAAACAGCTTTAATTTACTACATTCCAAGTCATACTAATCCGAGTAAACCTTACGAAAAAGGTGTTACAATAACCGAATTTGAGCAGGCTTATCAGCAACTAATAAATGAAGGTCGATTTGAAAGGAAATGGTTCAACGAAAACATGATAGCTTGTTCAAAAGAAGGAGGCTGCAATTTTACGACTATTGGTGGTATTTTTGAATTATTGGGAATTGCCATTTATGGCTATGGGAAATACACAAAAAACTGAATGGTGTAAATTGGATCTAGTTGCATTTTATCTTATCTTATTATTTTAGCTATGGATTCTGGATTACTTTCGCATTGTCACCATAAACAATGATTATAAATATAATGATTACAAAAATAACCATTGTGCAATTCTACAACCGTGAGAAGGAACTTGCCTTAATGAAACTCCTCGACAAGAGTAAGCCATCTTTCCTCGTGATTACCGGCAAAAGAAGAGTCGGGAAGACCGAGCTAATAAAACAGTTCAGCAGGGACAGGAAAGCACTCTACCTCTTTGTTGACAGTAACAAGAGCATTGATATACTCATGGATGAGTTCGACAGGATGCTCAGGGAAGAGCTTGAACTGCCGGATTATGTTAATGTTAAGGAGCCTGAGAATTTCCTCAAGTTCATCACATCCTACGACAAGGATATTGTGATAGCCATCGACGAATTCCAGAGATTCCTTAAGATATATCCTTCCTTTATTACCCAACTCCAGCGATACTGGGATATGAAGGCAGATAATTGCAGGGTCTTTCTCATTGTATCAGGTTCTTCCATCGGTATGATAAGAAAGATATTCATCGAGGAGCAGGCGCCGCTCTTCAAGCGGGCGGACAACATACTGACCCTGCGACCTTTCACGGTTCGCGAGACCTTTGCAATGCTTGATGAAATAGGGATCACGGATATGCAGGAAAAACTGGACCTGTATTTCCTTTTTGGAGGAACGATCTACTATTACCGCCTTTTTGAAAAATATCAGTGTACCGGGTTCCTTGATGCACTCGAAAAGCTCGTGTTCAACGAATTTGCACCGCTCAAAGATGAGGTTAGGGATATCCTTATCGAAGAATTCGGCAAGGAACACTCTACCTATTATGAGATAATATCTGCTATATCTCAAGGTAAATGTTCCAAAAGCGAAATATCGGAGATGACACACGTATCTTCAAACTCTCTTTCACATTATTTCTATGACCTTGCGGACCTGCTCGGGATAGTTGAGTATAGGATACCCGTTACAGACAGCCCAAAAAAGAGTAAGAGAGGGAGATATTTCCTCAAGGATAATTTTTTCAGGTTCTATGGCCGTTTCATATATTCTGCATTGAGCCAGTACATGGGTGGTAAATATGACCCTATAATGGAAAATGTTCTACAGCAGTGGCAGAGCTACACCGGGAAATTATTTGAGGATATGATCCGAGAGCTGATAAGTAGCAGGCTAATTTCCGAATATCCTGAAATTGGAAGCTGGTGGAACAGGAAAGGAGATGAAATAGATATACTGGCAATAAACCGTGAAAAAAGTGAGGTTATGGCAATTGAGATAAAGAATAAGGAGCTTACCAGGGATGAAGCAAGACGCATCCTCAACTCTACTTCAGAGAAAATAGAACTGATTCCCGATGTATCTGGCATGAATTTCAATGTAGGGATCGTTGCAAGAAAGATAGAGGACAGGAAGTTGATTGAAGATGAAGGATTTCTTGTATGGGAACTGGAGGATCTCCTGTAAGGTCACATATTTTTTATTTTTAGAAATTGTGGTGATCAGTCTACTTTGGATAATATATCACTTATTGCAGAAATTAGTAGTATTTTGCTCATGCATCAACCCGGATCTTCTGTATGCCTACAAGATCAAGGTGATCTAGTTCTTTGTCGGATGTAACTTCAAGATAAAGCTCGATGGCTTCTTTGATACGCTGGTTAAGTCCATCCAGTGTTTCCGCCTAAGTATGGCATCCATTAAGCTCTGGTACAGAAGCCACATATATCCCATCCTCATCCTGTTCAATGACCACTGTGAATTCTCTCATGCCATCATTCCTTCTTTTCTAAATGATAGATATTATTACGAATGGAAATAATTACCCATTATTTGTTTGTGGGAAGTATTTGAAAGATCAGGAACATATAGCAATTGAGCCATAAAAAGTGATTTAGAATCTCTTTTTAAAATCTAATTCATAACTCGTAAAAGCTACAGATCATTCTCATCAAAATCCAAAAGCCTTTTCCATTCAAGAGAATGCTTGGCAAGCAAAGGATATAGATCATCCAATGTTTCGATAGATCTGCATTCAAGAATCACTTTATCAATAGCATTTGGTTCAGTGAAGGTATATTCATCTGCAATTACTACTCCCTCCCATAATGGACTTTCTTCTCCGTGATTATAACTAATAACCAGAATATTATTTTCTTTAAAAAAACGGAATAGTATTGTTATAGTACTAGCAGTTTCAGAATCATAGAATTCAAATCTTTCAGAATTATGGCTTGTAATATTCAACAAAGAATATGAATCATCTTTTGACCTTTGTGATCTGCCAAAAACAAATGTATTTAGTTTGTCCTGCAGCATTTTCCATTCATCATGCTCTATGAATACAAATGCTCCATCATCGTCTAATCCACTGTAGTCAGGTGTTGAGAATAGGGATAATAACCTTCCATCAAACCACCACTTGTAACCGTCCTTTAATTCCGAGTGAGCCCTTATTATTATGTCAATATCATTCAATGTTCGGAATTTCTTACAGATATCCGGGCCAAATACCTGTGTCCCACACCTCTGTGGAGAGTCTTCCAGCCCCTTTTCTTCCTGTGGATCGTTCCACAGGTAAGGATGATGATCTTCTTTTTTAATTTGATCAAGAGTTACTGGCTCTCCTATACCTCCATGGACACAAAATACATGAGAGGTCCTTAACAGCGATTTTATGTTTAAAACTGCAGCAATAGGCATCTTTTCAAATGTCCTGTTGACAAGAGAAAATAACTCATCGTTTTTATCCAGTTCATCATAAAGTCCATAGTTAGCATTTGTTCCTGCAGTTTCATGATTACCACGAAGCAGGATGACACCATCCGGATCCTCAAGTTTTAATTTGAAAAGTCGACAGAGCACCTCTATAGAATGATCACCTCTATCAACATAATCTCCAAGAAAGATATAATTGCTACAATCAAGTTCCTCTCCTTTCTCTAATATGAAATCCAATGCTTCAAGATTGCCATGAAGATCGCCTACAATAATGACTGAGGAATAATCCACGTGAACAACAGCTGCTTCAGATTCAAACAAAGATGATACTTTATTGTTAAGCTCACAAAATAATGTTTTTTCCACAAAATCCCACCTAAAAGTTAGATCTACATACAAACATATAATGATATTACATGGTTATACTTAAAATTATTGTTTAAGTAAATAATGTCAAATTAATAAAAACACATATATTGAATTAAATATAATGTTCAATCATGGAAAAAGCAAAGATGTTCACGCATCTGGTACCGGTTGGTTTCTCCCCTGACAAACTGATAGAAAGTATCAAACAGTTCCCAGTTCATAAGATCATTATCCTGACACACAAAGGTGACGAAGAACAGGAAATGGTACAATCCGCAGTAAAAAGCATCAAGAAAGCTTTCAAAGGTTTTGAAGTAGAGAACAGAATAATAGAAAGAGAGAACATTTTAGAATCATCTCTTGAGATGCTGGATATTATTGAAACTGAGGTAAAAGCAGGAAGCACAGTTAAGATAAATGTATCAGGCGGCCTGAGGAACATTGGCATATCAGCATATATTGTTTCACTTGTAAGCAATGTTCCGATCTATAGTGATATTCCTGAATACACAGATAAAGAGAAATATCATCTAAAAGGCATTATTGACATCCCACTTTTCCCTATCAAAGACCTTGCCAAAGAACAGATGAGCATACTTGAGAAGCTGGAAGATGGAGTTGAATCTGTTGATGATCTTATCTCCAGATTAAAGCCGGAACTTGAAAAAGGAACAACTGATTTTGGCAACGAAAGATCACGTCTCAGCCATCATATTAAGAAGTTAAGTAACGCAGGATTCATTGAAACCGAAAAGGTAAGTAAGAATCTTGTAATTAAAAAAAGTAAGTTGGCTGTGATCTATATGAAGGGCAGAGATATCAAGTTAATTACTTAACGGCTCGACGAGTTAACGTGATCAACTTCGCCATTAGAACTTTTAGAAAATATTCCTTCTCTAAAATCTATAAATTCCTTACACTTAAGCAAAAGTTCATTGTTTGAATACAAACCTTCAAACATTAGACGAATTGCAAAATCTAAAAATAGATCATGGTTTAGGAAATACCAAAAGACGATTAAATTCCTTCATGAACGTGATGGTCTAGACCAGAAGATATGTATAGAGCTCATATTCTCTTTTTTTCAACTTAACGTCAATCCCTCTTGCCCTCCTAGAATATTCCTGAGTCATCCTGAAATTTTTCCCTTTGTTAACACGCTTGTTGATCGGAAAACCCATTTTCCATCGCATAGCATAATAATCAACCCTTTTTGATAGACGAGAACTCAACTTATATTTAATCTGCGGTCTTCCCCTCTGGCCTTTCTTTCGTGGAATCTCCTTTTTTAGTACAAGATATCCTCGCCTTCTTCTCTTGGCTTCTTCATAATAGCGGGAATAACGATGAAGTATCTTATATACGGCACTTCTTGTTACCTTATGTTTTTTGTAGGGGTTTTGATTTACAAGCTCAGTAAGTTCATCGACGGTCAAGTATTTATTTCCATTATCCCTCATAGTTTGAAATAATAAGAATTTCGCAGCTCCTACAGTACCTCGATAGTAGCAATATCTGCATATGGGATGTTCTGGGTATTCTTTATCAAAACCGCATGATAGGCATTCATTTTCCATATTACAACGGCACCTGTTATTTTTTTTACTGCTTAGTGCATTGCAGCGATACTGCCCCTTGCTTGCAAGGGCAGTTGTAGTGAGAGTGAGAGCGCTACGCTTGAGTGGGGGTGAAGGCTCAAAGATTGATAATTTGAAGTTTATTCTATAAACGGTGGCCTTTTGTTCTAGTCCTGATGAATCCTTAAGCGACAAAGAACATCATATGTACTGCTGAACAGAGTGAGATATAAGTATAATAATTCAACCTATAAAAGTACTTTCAAATCCTAGTTAAATAACCTTTTTGATGCGCTGGTTTAGCTAATAGGTCACCAGAATCGTGGTTCATATCTATTATTTTTACCTTGACCCTAAACAGTCACATGTTATTAAATTATATTTTTTGGATGAAGAAAAACAAAACGAACGTTTTATAATACTGTTCTGTCATTTCTGCTTCCTCGATGCGTTTAATAGTCTTTAAGCTCAAAGGCATAGAGTCAACATCAGTAGTTGTAGAACAAGATCTTTTCGTTTTAGAACATGGAGGAGTATTTAGAACCATTTATATTCACTATATCACGCACGCTTAAATAATTCCTGCCAAAAACAGCTCTGTAGAAATCTCCAATATTCGAACTTCTCATCGGTTCGCATTTTAAGAAGGTAGCAAATTTACCTTTTCAACCTGTTAATTTAAACTATATTGTCGTAACAATTATTGTTTAAACAATAATATGCGACATATATCAGAATAGGTCTATGGCATCGCGAATGAATTATCAGGAATACGATACAACTATCCCGCCGAAGGCAGCACGGTCCATTACCACTGATGAAAAAAAGATACGCAAGAACTACCTCCACCCCCAATCACATCCATTGTTAGTGGACATAACTAACAACTCACATCAAAAAAAACCCAAAAATCTACCTTTCACTCCAAAGGCTCATAACTAAAACCAAACCCAAGGTCCTTCAGAGCCAGAAGTGCCATGAACATCACACAGAAGATGAAGAACACCGACACAAAACAGGCAAAATTATAATAGAAGAAGTCCACGCCTGAGAGCCTGACATTCATAACAGCAAATATGCTCAGTGGTTCATTATAGAACGGATACAGGTAAGTAAGGCCACCATCAGCGATGTCATCCAGAAGTAGGTGGGACAGGAAAGCCGCTTCTGCAAATATGCCAAGTGATGAAGCTTTTGATATGTTCCTGTATAATACGTACCCCAGCATAAATGCAAGCACAAAGGCAACCAAGCCAAAAAGAAGCGAATGGGTCGGAACCGAACCTATCATTGTATGACCCAGGTTGCCGTGAAGTATAAAGTTCCACACCGCAGGCACGTCAGGGAACACCGAACCCACACTGCCGACAACAAACAATAAACTCAGGTGTTTCACATCCTTAAAGCTCATCTCCTTGCGAAAACCACTGCCTGCAATTGCAAAGATCCCTACAAGGGAGACACAGAATATGAAGAATGCAAAGTGGAACGCTGGATATGGCATATACTAGTATACAAATCAAATATATATAAATATGATGTCCACACCTGCCATCTTACGATTATCGGGGTGTAGGGGTAGAGAAAGCCTACGACTTTAGTCGTAGGATGAATCGTACCCCGCTGGCTGTTGATCAACTCATCGTAACAACATTAAAATCGTATTCCATCTCCTAAAAAAAGCAAACGTTTAAAACAACATTAAAATAATAAGAAAACAATATAATGTTGTTGTTTTTTCGAGTGATATTATGGTCCGCAAAGAAGGTCAGAAGTGCAGGAATCTTAGGTTTCTCATCCATCCAAGTCCAGAACAGGAACTAAAACTGGAAGAAACCATGGAAACCTGCAGAAGATTATGGAACGACCTTTTATCAACGAGAGTTGAACTATATGATAGATATGGATTATATCCTGACTCTACGATGTTTGAGAAACAACTCAAGTTCTTCGAGTATGCCAACAACATACATTCTCAGGTAAGACTCAATGTATTCGAAAGACAACAACAAGCATATTTCAAGTTCTTAGACGATATCAAGAATGGTAGACTTAAAGGAAGAAAACCAAGAAGAGGTACTTTCGTTAAAAAAAAGGAAGTTCCTGCAGCAAATACTCCTTCTTCTCTTTCAAGTAAACATGGCTCTAAGTACGTCAAATATGATGGAATTCTTCCAAAAGGCCATCCTGGATTCAAAGGAAAAGAAGACTACCATAGTTTCACGTACAAGCAACATGGAAATGGTTGGAAACTAACAGAGAATAGTTTGTTCCTGTCAAAGATAACTGATAAGAACAATTTGATCAAGATCGATGTTAATAACAACCTCCTCACTGATCAGTTGAAAACGTGTACCATTAAAAAAGAAGGAAAGAAATGGTTTGCATTCATAACAATTGAAGTTCCTGAATATCCAGAACCAATAATACCTATCACTATGATAGGTATCGACCTTGGATTAAATGCTTTGATAGCAACATCAGATGGAGAACTTATTGAACCACCTAAGTTGCTCAGGAAAGCAGAGAACAGGTTAGCTATCGAACAAAAAAAACTTGCTAAAATGGAATATGGTTCCCAGAACTACCTTAAACAGAAACTAAGAGTGAACAGGATTCACCGAAAAGTTAAGGGAGCAAGGAACCATTTTTCACATTGTCTAAGCAAGTTGCTTGTATCAAAACACGACCTGGTAGTTTTTGAGGACCTGAAAATAAAGAACCTTGTTAAGAACTCAAGATTAGCCAAGTCTATTCACGATGCAAGTTGGGCTAGACTTGTTCAGCATACTACATACAAGGCTGCTGAGAAAGGAAAGACTGTTGAGAAAGTCAATCCTAAGAACACAACTCAGACCTGCTCAGTATGTGGAAAAAAGAGGAAACGAAAGGTACAGCAAGGAGATAAGGTGTTTGAATGTGACCATTGTAACTCTTCGTTAGATAGGGATATCAACGCTAGTATCAATATACTAAAGAAATCTAAAACATACAAAAATACCGTGGGGCTCACGGGAATTAACGGCTGTGGAATTGGGACCGCTACAACCAGTTGCTTAACTGGATTGCAAGTACCGACAACGAATCAGCAATTGCTTAACCTAATACAAGGTTAAGGCTCCTTAGGGGTTCAAAAGAACCAAACGACTTTAGTCGTTGGAGTAGTCAGGAAAAACAATAAATCACCCCATTCGCAATACTAAAAACAAATGTTCATCTTCGGCCACATCGGTATAACCCTTGGAATACTCACCCTTCTAAAACAGCATCCTGCACTCTCAAAGATGCCCACATCCCTGTATGTGGTCGCCTTTGGGGCCATGCTCCCTGACCTTATAGACAAACCCCTTGGAGAGGTCATCTTCGCAAGCTCAATCGGTAACGGAAGGATATACGGACACACGCTGCTCTTCTGCCTGCTGTTACTGCTGACCGTAATTCACCTCTACAAAAAAAGAGGAGACAAACGTCTGCTGGTAATTCCTGCTGCCAGCTTCATGCATATTATGGAAGACAGACTCTGGATGACACCACAGACACTGTTCTGGCCACTGCTGGGCTGGCAATTCCCTGACGGCCACTATTCAGCAGGCATACTGGACTATTTCCTGGGAATCTTTAGAAATGCATACACACCGGCACTAAATTATGTATTCCTGTCAGAGATCATAGGGATAATCATACTGTTTGTTGCAGGAATCATCCACCTTAAAAATGTTCATAAAAAAGTCATTTAGTTATTAACACTAAGAAGAGTTAAGAATACAATAGAAGGATTTATACAGGCAAGTTAATAATATATAAAATATATAACACATTGCATACATACTTCATGAACAATTGTGATTCAAAAGTATAAAATCAGGGTCAATAAATTGTAGTGGCACATTGCTCTGGTTATAATGCATATAACAGATCAAGCGGCAGGAAGAATGAAGAGGAAGATCGAAGAGAACATAAAACTCAAAAAACTTGTCATATACTCAGAGGAACTCTTCCAAAGCCCCGCTGATAAAATAAATTACCAAAAAATAACCGATGCTCTTCTGGATATATCTGAAGCCAAATATGCGGTTTTCAATCTGTTTGAAGAAAAAACAAATTCCTTTTTTACAAGAGCTGTTTCAGTCCCATTAACCGATGTAAAGAAAATATATTCAATGATGGGATTTAATCCTGAAGGCAAAGAATGGAAAAGGAACCCCAATCTTGCAAGAAAAATTAAAAATAGTAATATTACCCGTTTTTCTGCTTTTCATGAGCTAACTGGAGACCAGATCCCGGAAAAGACTGCAATACTTATGGAAAGGACCCTCAGTGCAGGAGAGACAATTGTAGCAAATATATTCAAAGACAATGTCAACCTGGGTTATTTTATATTAGTAATGGATTCCGGAAAGATCCTGACCAATGAAGACCTCATTGAAGTATACACCCGGCAGGTAGGTCTTTTACTGGACCGTAAAAAAGTAGAAGAAGAACTTCAATTTCAGTTCTGGTTCCAGAAGATGGTCTCTGAGATATCGGCTGGTTTTGTAAGTGTACCTGATGAAGAACTTGATCACGTAGTTGATGAGGCGCTAAAGAAATGTGCCATGCTGTTTGAGATCGATAGGGCTTATATATTTCTTTTTTCAGAAAACGGGACAAATATGAGCTTTGCCAATGAATGGTGTGCACAGGGAATCGAACCCCAGATAGACCGGATACAGGATTTCAACCTTAGCGAGTACCCATGGTTTAAAGAGAACATACGAAAGAAAGGACACATACACGTTCCTGATGTTGACAAACTTCCCTCTGAAGCAGATACTGAAAAGAACGTTTTCAAGACACATTTAATTCGATCTGTTCTGGACATACCCCTTACAAAAGACGGAAAAGTTATCGGCTTCATGGAATTTGATGCCGTCAAAAACAAGCATGTGTGGACCGAAGAACAAATCTCCCTTCTCAAAGTCGTAGCTGGAATAATAGTCAGCGCATTTGAAAAGAAATATGAAACAGAAGAATTACTCAAACGGGAGATGCAGCTCAATGACGCCCAGAGGATCGGACACATAGGAAGCTGGGAGTTTGACCTGAACCAGGGAACGGTTCATGCCTCTAAGGAAGCATGCAGAATATACGGAGTTGAAAACAGACAAACAACGATCCGGGAAGTGCAGAGCCTCGTACTTCCGCAGTACCGCCCAATGCTCGATAAAGCACTTTCCCGACTCATTAAAGAAAATCATCCCTATGACGTGGAGTTCAGTATCAAAAAACCAAAAGACGGTATTGTTCGCCATATCTACTCCGTTGCCGAGTATCATGCTGAAAGGAATGTAGTTACAGGAACTCTTCATGACATCACCGAGCGTAAGGAAGCAGAAGAGAAGCTTGCCGAAGAGGAAGTCTGGAAGCATGCACTGATAGAAAATTCCATGGATGGGATATTAGTGGTCGATACGACTGGTAAGGTTTACGAAGCTAACCAGCGCTACGCGGACATGCTGGGTTATTCACTGGAAGAGATCAGACAATTATCTATATGGGACTGGGATACACAATTTACACATGAACAACTACTGCATATGGTCAAAAATATGCATGAGACCGGAGATTACTTTGAGACATTGCACAAGCGCAAGGATGGAACCGTTGTAGATGTTGAGATCAGTACCAGCAGCGCAATCTGTGGTGGACAGGAACTTGTCTTTTGCATGTGCAGGGACATCTCCGACAGGAAACGTTCTGAAGAAGAACTGAAGAACAGGACACAAACACTTGACCTGGCACTGGAAGCAACCTGTGCCGGAATATGGAACCTTGACCTTACAACTGGCAATATACAATTAGAGGGGCTGGATAGCTGGAAAATGATCACCGGATATTCCACGAATGACTTCTCTCATTTCAACCTTGAAATGTGGTCCGAAATGATACATAGCGATGACATTGAGACTGCAACTCAAAAATTACAGGATACAATTACCGGTAAAGATCAACGTTATATAGCAGAGTACAGGATGCAACACAAAGAAGGTCACTGGACCTGGGTACGCGCTCATGGCAGGATTGCAAGGTACGATGATGCAGGCACTCCTCTCAACATGTACGGCACACATATCAGCATCAATGAAAGTAAGGTAGCTGAAGAAAAAGCGAAAGCTGCCAGCAGGGCAAAATCTGAGTTCCTTGCCAATATGAGCCATGAGATACGCACCCCACTAAATGGCATCATTGGCTTTTCCGACCTGCTGATGCACTCAGAACTCGAAGAGCAGCAATTGCAGCACATGCAAACGATACACGCATCTGCCAATTCACTGCTTGACCTCATCAACGATGTACTGGACATCTCAAAGATAGAAGCAGGTAAACTTGAACTGGATACAGAAACTAGCGACTTAGTAGAACTGTGTGAGCAGATCGCAGATATGCTAAAGTACAAGATCCATGAGAAAGGCCTTGAACTGTTGCTGAACATCTCTCCTCATCTACCACAATATGCCATAGCGGACCGTGTGAGATTAAGACAGGTATTGGTCAATCTTTTAGGAAATGCAACAAAGTTTACCGAAACCGGAGAGATCGAACTTAAAGTTGAAGCTACTGCCGGCCATCCCGGTGAAATGGATTTCACATTCTCTGTAAGGGATACGGGAATTGGCATTGCTGAAGATAAAAGAGCAAGGATATTCAATTCATTTGCACAGGCTGACGGATCAATTACCCGAAAATATGGAGGTACGGGACTTGGCCTTAGTATCTCTAATGAATTGCTGGAGAAGATGGATTCCAGACTCGAACTTGAAAGTAAAGAAGGTGAAGGAAGCAGATTCTATTTTACTGTAAGTCTTCCTGCAGAACAGAGCGAAACTATTACTATTGATAGTCTGGAAAACATCAAAAAAGTCCTCATTGTAGATGACAACAGCACTAACCGCTTGATCTTACAGAACATGCTTCAGACGAGGTAACTCAAAGTTGACATGGCAGCCAGCGGCATGAAAGCCATAGACATGCTTCACAAAGACCGGGATTACGATCTGATAATTGCCGATAAGAATATGCCTACAATGGATGGAGATGAAATGGTTCTCATCATACGTGAGGAGAACAGTATATCCCAAAAAAGTACCCCTGTGATCCTGTTACACGATTCTACAGACATTTCCCCAATACACAGACAATACGATCATAAGAACTGTGCCAGTATCATGAAACCGATCAGAATGACAGAGCTTTTCGAAATGATTACTTATATAGATTCTGCAAAAGGACCGCAAAATAATAGCATCATAATCAAAAAAACGGTTTCATCTAATTCTCCTGATGTCCACCAGTATAGTATACTCATTGCCGAGGACAATGAAACAAATATGCTTCTTGCATCAACTATCATCTCCAATCTTTTACCTAAAACAACGATAATACAGGCAAAGGACGGAAAGGAAGCAGTCCGTATGTTCACTGATAAAAAGCCTGATCTTATTGTCATGGATATACAGATGCCCGAAGTAAGCGGATATGATGCTACATTAATGATAAGGGACCTTGAGAAAGGAGACGGAGAACATACCCCTATTATTGCCCTGAATGCTGGCGTTCTCAAGGGCGAAAAAGAGCGATGCTTTGAGGCAGGAATGGATGATTATGTCACTAAACCAATAGTAACAGACAACATTCGTCATATTTTGAATAAATGGCTGCCTGGATTTGAAAGTTCAAAAACTATGTATAAATGTTCTGAAACAAGAAAAAACTCTCATTTCGACAGGGAACGACTCATGAACAATGTAGGTGGCAGCAAAGAATTATATGACCGTCTTATATCCATGGCAATAGCATCTTTTACTCGTGATTTTAAAGATATCATGGATTCTTTTTCAGAAAATGATATGGATACTATAAAGGGTATCGCACATCGCACAAAAGGTACAGCTCTCAATATTGGTTTCAACTATCTGGCAAACCTTTGTGTTGAACTCGAAAAAGCAGCGGATATGGATCATACAGGTACTACCGGATTATTGGAAAAGATGAGAATTGAAATCGATTATCTGAGAGATTACTTTGAACAAACAGAACGAAATATGTCTCTAAACCTTTGATACATATTTCCCTATGCATCCGTCAAAATAATAAAACATTCGCACAATCCCATCATCATGATGAGAATATAAAACCTGAATAAATTTATATAAACTAAAACTCTTAAATGATGTGAATATGGGTGGGAACATGCAAAACAGCACATACATTCACAAAACTGTAAACCTTTATGGTTCCAGTAGCATAGGTGATAGCTCGGTGGTCCTTGAGAATGTCATGCTGGGATATCCACAGCATAGCATCCTGATGGAGATAACAAAAGCCGGCATTGAAATAGATGAATATGACTTTCCAGGATCATTTATAGGGAACAATGCATTCATAAGAGCCGGAAGCACGATCTTCAGCAACGTCCGGACCGGGAATAATTTTAAGACAGGACATAATGCCATGATCCGGGAAAATACTGTAATAGGGGACAATGTACTCATTGGTACCAATGTTATCATTGACGGTAATGTAAGTATAGGAAACAATGTCAGTATCCAGGGAAATGTGTATATTCCCACACATGTGACCATAGAGGATAATGCATTCATCGGACCCTGTGCCGTGCTTGCCAATGACAGATACCCCATAAGAGGAGAGTACCACCCGGAAGGACCAATACTTAGAAAAGGAGCATCCATCGGGGCAAATGCTACCCTCATACCAGGAGTTGAGATTGGGGAGGGAGCAATGGTGGCTGCCGGGGCTCTGGTTACAAAAGATGTGCCTGCGTGGAAACTGGCAATCGGTTGTCCTGCAAAGATAGTTGATCTCCCGGATAAACTGGAATTTTTAAATAACATCTGATCACGAAAAATAGGATATAAAATTATACTTTTTAAATAATGGAGACCCGTATTATCATGATACCCATTGCAAAACCACAGCTCGATGATGCTGAGGTACAGGCAGTCAGCGATGTGCTACGCTCAGGAATAATAGCTGAAGGGAAGCGAGTAGCTGAGTTTGAGCAGGCTTTCGCTGAATACACAGGTATGGAACACGCCGTTGCCGTTAATTCCGGCACTGCAGCCCTTCATGCTGCTTTACTTGCCCATGGAATAGGCAAAGGTGACGAAGTTATCACCAGTTCTTTTAGTTTTATAGCCACTGCAAATTCTATACTTTTTACTGGTGCAAAGCCGGTATTTGCAGATATCGAAGCCGACACATTCAACCTTAATCCTCAGCTTATTGAGGAGAACATAACCCCTGCGA
This sequence comes from Methanolobus sp. ZRKC5, assembly GCF_038446525.1. Classification (GTDB taxonomy): domain Archaea; phylum Halobacteriota; class Methanosarcinia; order Methanosarcinales; family Methanosarcinaceae; genus Methanolobus. Next base: position 2,812,942 of record NZ_CP151792.1, on the reverse strand, counting down.
CAAAGGCTATTATGCCTGTGCACCTCTACGGTCATCCTGCATATATGAAACTCATGAAAGAAATAGCAGAGGACCATCATCTGGTCCTGATAGAAGATGCCTGTCAGGCACACGGGGCTGCTTACAATGGCAAAAAAGTTGGTTCTTTTGGTACCGGAGCCTTCAGTTTTTATCCCACCAAAAACATGACTACCAGTGAGGGTGGCATAATCACCACAAACAAAAAGGATGTGGCAGACAGAGCACGTATGATACGCTCGCATGGTTCAAAACAACGGTATCTGCATGAGACACTTGGGTACAACCTGCGCATGACGGACATCTCAGCAGCCATCGGACTGGTACAACTCAAAAAGCTTCCAGAATACACATCCAGAAGGCAGCACAATGCAAAACTGCTTACTGAAAGCCTCGGAGATACAGAGGGAATAAAATGCCCCACAATACGCGATAAGTACAAACACGTATTTCATCAGTACACGATTCGCACTCATAGCAGGGATTCACTGGCGGAGCACCTAAAGAACAAAGGAATCGGGACAGGTATTTACTATCCCATCCCCATTCATAAGCAGCCATATTACAAGGAACTTGGATACAACGATAATCTGCTGGTGACAGAGAAAGCTTCCAGGGAAGTGCTCTCCTTGCCGGTACACCCGGGAGTTACGGATGAAGACATTGTTACTATAAGTGATGCCATAAAAGACTGGAGTGATCTGAAATGTTGAAAGTTGGAGTTATCGGTGCCGGAGCCATGGGAAAGAACCACATACGCATCTACAGTGAAATGACAGGTGTGGAACTTGCAGGCATTTCAGACATTGACAAGGAGCTTGTAGATGGACTTGCACAGCAATACCATACGAAGGCTTTTACAGATTACAAAGAACTCCTAGCTGAAGGACTTGACGCCGTAAGCATTGTGGTTCCTACTAAAATGCACAAGCAGGTAGCCATTAATGCTATCGATGCCGGTGCACATGTACTGGTAGAAAAACCAATTGCTGACACCGTTGAGAATGCAAAAGCCATAATTGAGGCTGCTGAAAATAAAGATCGTCTTCTGATGGTAGGACATATCGAGAGATTCAACCCTGCTGTCATCAAACTCAAAGAGATAATAGAAGCAGGTCTGCTGGGCAAGATCGTCTCGATATCCACAACAAGGGTCGGACCTTACAACCCCAGGATAAGAGATGTAGGAGTCATACTGGATATCGGAGTACATGATATTGACGTAATATCCTTCCTCTATGGCAGACCTGTGAACCAAGTATATGCTGTAGCAGGTGCAGATATCCATTCTTTTGAGGACCATGCAACTATCCATATGCGTCTGGACCATGAGTTCTCCGGGCTTGTGGAAGTGAACTGGCTGACCCCGCACAAAGTTAGAAAACTTACAGCTGTGGGTGTAAGTGGTGTTGCTTATCTGGACTACATCGACCAGACCGTGGAACTGCATGATAGCGACTGGGTAAGAAAAGCAAAGATAGAGTCAAAGGAACCTCTTAAGAACGAACTCGAATACTTCATCGATTGCATTAAAAAAGGAAAACAACCTGAACCTTGCGGAATGGATGGAAACCATGCACTAAAAGTCAGCCTGGCTGCCATCGAGTCCTACAAAAATGAAAAATTAATAGAGATTAAAGAGTGATTATCATGAGCCAAAAACTTGAGGACATACTAAAAGAGAAAGGCCCTATAAAAAAGATAGGTGTCATAGGCATGGGATATGTTGGCATCCCTGCTGCTGCACTGTTTGCTGATTCTGAAAAATTCGATAAGGTACTGGGCTTCCAGAGAGATTCAGTCTCATCAGGTTATAAGATAGACATGCTCAATGGTGGTGAGAGTCCCCTTAAAGGAGAAGAACCCGGCCTTGAGGAATTACTTAAAAAAGTAGTTGATGCAGGAAAGTTCGAATGTACACCGGACTTTTCAAGGATATCCGAAGTGGATGCAATTACTCTGGCCATACAGACACCTTTTGCAGACTCAAAGGCACTGGAACCTGATTTTGGCGCACTTAAGGAGGGCATCCGCAATGTGGGTAGATATCTGCGACCAGGTATGCTCGTGGTACTCGAATCAACCATCACACCCGGAACCACAGAAACCATGGCAAAGGACATATTGGAAGAGGAATCCGGCCTTAAAGCAGGAGAGGATTTTGCATTAGCTCATGCACCAGAAAGGGTAATGGTAGGAAGACTTCTCCGTAATATACAGGAGCATGACCGCATTGTAGGAGGCATTGACCAGCCAAGCACCGACAGGGCAGTAGAGCTTTACAGCCCTGTGCTCACAAAGGGTAAGGTCATACCCATGAGCGCTACTGCAGCTGAGGTTACAAAAACTGCAGAGAACACTTTCAGGGACCTGCAAATAGCAGCAGCAAATCAACTTGCACTGTACTGTGAGACCATGGGCATCAACGTCTATGATGTCAGAGCGGGAATTGACAGTCTGAAAGGAGAAGGCATCACCAGGGCAATACTCTGGCCAGGTGCAGGTGTTGGTGGACACTGTCTTACCAAGGATACCTATCACCTTGAACGCGGTGTTAAAATGGGAAGTGAAGCCCTTGACTATCCACAGGATGCAGAATCGATCTACGTACTTGCACGCAGGGTCAACGATTTCATGCCTGTGCACACGTACAACCTGACAGTTGCTGCGCTTAAGAGGATTGGCAAGGATATTAAAGGTTCGAAGATCGCCATGCTGGGATGGGCTTTTATTAATGATTCAGATGATGCACGTAACCCACCTTCAGAGCCTTACAGAGACATGGTCATTGCAGCAGGTGCAGACCTTATGGTTCATGACCCACATGTACTGAATTATCCGGATATTGATATACACAAGGATGTAGAAGAAGTAATTTCAGGCTCTGACGCAGTTGTTATTTTTACTGGCCACAAAGAATACTTTAATCTGAAACCTGATGTCATAAAGAAAATGACCGGCATGAAAACTACTGTGATCATAGATGGGAGAAATGTCATAGACCCTGATATGTTCATCAATGCTGGATTTGTGTACAAGGGAATAGGTCGTGGAGACAAGAATGGTCACGAGATCATAAAATAAACATTTGAAGCAAAACCAGGTTTATTCTTGGTCATCCTTTCTCTTTTTTCGTTGCAGATTTACAATTATCACTATAACGAAAATCATCTGTGCAATTGTCACCCCGATCCCGTCAGCCAACAGATCATGCAAACTGGATGTACGGCCTGGTACAAATGATTGGTGAAATTCGTCTGAAATTCCATAGATTACACCAAGCAGCACCGCAAAGATGGCTGCATATTTACTCAATATGGTGTTGTCAGAGTTTTTGAACGTAAGATGCAGTAGTATACCAAGTCCAAAGTACAGGAACATGTGGGCTACTTTATCCATGTTACTATACGCGTATTCTGCAATATCAACAATAAAATCAAGACCCAGACTTTTGAAAAGAGTTGCCAGCTCATACATGATAGGTATCTTGAACATTGAGGAAGGAACACTCAGATTGGATTGGGATGACAGATAGAATATGAATCCTGCGTATAGTATTGTAAGGGCGATCAAAATGTTTTTCTTGTTCCTCTTGTAATCGAAATGCTGTATACGGGAGAAAACATCAAGTAAGAACTGCAAAAAATAGAGAGCATAAAATGCCAGATACGCGACATATTTGTTTTTGCTGAAGTTTTTCATATTTCAATTAATATAATGCTAATCAAAGTTAAAATAGCTATCCGGCCTTTCAGCCTACTATCTCCTCGAGACCTTTGTAGAGGTCAATTTCAGGTTTAAACCCTATATTCCTTGCCTTTGAAATGTCAGCGTAACTGTCCTTTATGTCACCCGGCATTGAGTCTCTGAACTCTATATCCATTTCCTTGCCAAAGATATCAAGGACGATCTGTGCAAGCTCGTCTATGCGTGTGACCCTGCCGGTGCCTACATTGTAGACCTCACCATTGTCTCCCCGACCACCGGCCAGCAGCATTATCATGTTCACTACATCGTGTGCGGAAACAAAATCTCTTGTGTTGGAACCATCCCCGAAGATAACAGGAGATAGATTTTCCCTTACACGACCTATGAATTTAGATATGACACCTGAATAAGGATTTGAAGGGTCCTGTCTGGGGCTGTATATGTTAAAAGGTCTTATACAAACCGTTGGCATTCCGTAGGCTTTGTGATACATACTGCAATACTTCTCACCACATAATTTGCTGGCACCATATGGTGACATGGGATTCTGAGGATGTTTCTCATCAACAGGAAGATACTCAGGATTGCCATAAACAGCAGCTGAACTGATGTAAATGAACCTCTCTGGATTTCCAGAACGGGCACCTTCAAGAAGATTGAGAGTTCCGAAGACATTATTGTCAGCATCGAATAACGGATCATCCATAGACTTTGCCACGCTTATCTGGGCTGCCGTATGAATAATAATATCATGCTTACCAGCTAATTCTTTTGCTGTAGGGGATCTGACATCTTCTTTTATGAAATGTACATGATCTGGTAATTCAGGGTCTTTGCCAGAGGAAAGGTTATCGAGGACTGTGACCTTATAATTATTTTGCATGAAGTCGACAAGATAACTGCCAACCTGGCCAATGCCGCCAGTAATAAGTACTTTTTTCATGAGTCTATGACTGTAAAATAAGTATATTAAACTACCCTGTACTTAATAATCAATATGATACTATCTAAAAAAGATATGTGTCCAAGTTCAGTAATAAATATCAGAACCTGGAGAACATTTTTAACCTAAAACTAAACCCCCGGAAGCATTCACAAAGGTCGCACGCTCCATACAATGAAGAGTGCAGAACATTACCTCACGGACAACGTTCTCATAAACATATATAGGACTACCGCACATTGCGCATTCTTTCTCTACTAATTTCATTTGTACCACCTTAAAATGCCCGATGTATAGTGTCCACACCAAAGCATTAACTATTGTATATAGTGACAATAACCCAATTGTCATTTTTATTTAGATGAATAATACTATATAAATTTATGTTCGATGCAATTAGTGATGCTCATTATGATGATTAGAAAATAAGAAATCCTCAAGAGGAAAAAGCTTATTATAATAGATAAGGAACATATCGCAAACAGCAGATAAGATATCAAAAAGGAAAATGCTTAGTGTTTGCGGTAAATTCATATATAATGTCAAAGCATTAAATGAATATATTTTTAACAATTATTTTATAGATAACAGAGGATTTAATTATGCTGGATTTGGAAGCACCATCAACGTTAGTGGCCTTAGTTCTTGCAAGCACCTTTTTGGCACCATTTATAGTGACTTTTATTTCAATGCCGTATTTCATAAAAAAACTGACAGAAAAAGGAGTCATTGCCAGAGACTACTACAAAAGAGAGGTGACCATGATCCCGGAGAGGGGAGGCATTGCCATTCTTCTGGTTGCAATGGTGTGCTTTTCATTGAACACGCTGTTCTTCAAATTTTCCACAACAAACTATGTTGTCCTCATAGTAATAGCCATGTTCGGGCTGTTTGGTATACTTGATGATATGATAGACATCGGAAGGGTTACAAAACTCCTTCTTATGTACTACTGTTCCTATCCTTTGATACAATATGCAACCCATACTGCATTCACACTACCCAGTGTAGGTGACATTGAACTAGGTATCCTTTATCTGCAGTTCATAGTACCTACTTACGTTCTGGTAGCATCTAATCTAGTGAACATGCATTCCGGCTTCAATGGCCTTTCCTCAGGACTTTCAGTGATAGTCCTTATAGCTCTCATTATAAAATCAGTTCTCATAGGAGATGTTGACAACATCTTTGCAGTGGTGAGCATAACCGGAGCGACCTTTGGTTACTACATGTACGATAAGTATCCTTCGAATATATTCTGGGGTAATATTGGTTCGCTTACCATAGGGGCTGCAATAGGAACTATGATCGTTATACAGGGGTTCATAATCAGTGGTTTTATTATGCTGATTCCGCACACCGTTAATTTCCTGATGTACGTCTACTGGAGAGTTATGAAATTCCCGGAAGCAAAATTTGGGAAGGAAAGGGAAGATGGTACTCTGGAAGTACCTAATGCGCTTACACTTAAATGGATACTGCCCTACTATCACAGGGTCACAGAGAGACAGGCTACATGGGCAATGTACGCTTTAACAGGGCTCTTCTGTGTGCTTGGGATATTGTTACCTGGAAGGATGTGAGATTCTTTTCCTTTACTTTTTTGAAGTATGGGTGAGTAAATGTAGAATGGTGAACCACATACATGTGTGTGCTATTAGATCTGTTCATTACTTACCTTTTTAGAACTACGGATTAAGGAGAAACAAAAGCCTTTGGGTTTATGTAACTAATTGCTTAGCGTATAATTTCTATTAATATTTATGCAATGTGCCGCCTGCGGCGGGTGGATGCATCAGTTCTAGTTCATGAACCGTTTAGCTTTCATCGTCTGAAACAAGGAAAAGAAGTGGTAGATATCTGATTTTGGGAATTAATCCCGAATGAAAAACAAAAAAAGAGCTTAGCCCCTCGAAAAGGGGCCATGTTGTTTCCTGATTATACTGTTTCACCAAAGTGACCTGCTACTATTGACAGATCCTGGATGTTCACAGTACTATCCTGGTTCACGTCCCAGCGAGGCAGATCACTGGTGTAGCTTTGACCGTAGTTCTGGCCTATGAGAGTGATGTCAAGTACGTTTACGATACCATCCTCATTGACATCCCATCTTGGCTGCAGATCGGTGATAGTCACAGTGCTTGAAGAGCTTACTTCATCGATACCATCACTTACTATTACCTCTATGGTGTGGGTTCCTGCAGACTCGTAGTCTAGGTTCCATGCATAGCTTGAAGCTGTGCTGACCTGTGAACCATCGATCTTTATTATATAACCAAGGCTCTGCCCGTCCTCATCGCTTGCAACCACGTTCACATTGATTGTGGAACCTTCCTCAAAGACAGAATTATCTGCAGGTTCAAAGAGAGTCATAACAGGCAAATGGTTCAGCGGAGTTACTATGATGCTTACGCTTACTGTGTCCGTGAGATAACCATCTGTAACCTCGAAAGCTGCTTCATAGCTTCCTGCATCCCCTTCTGATGGGGTCCAGCTGAATGTGGCTGTTCCTGTATCAAAGAATGCACCTGTAGGAAGTGAAGTGGCTGTATATGTAAGGTCATCTCCGTCAGCATCTATTGCACTTACTATGAAACTGAGGCTCTGTGCCTCATCCACGGACTTTGCAGAAATAGATGTGAACTCTGGAGCCGTATCAACCAGAACTGTAGCAGAAGAAACTGTGTATGCTGCAGGGTTTGAACTGGCATCACTCAATATAACATTAGCTAATTCAAGTTCAAGGATACCAGAGTCACTACCTGCAACCATATCCACTGTGGCCATGACCCCTGCTTGTGAAATTGTACCTGTACCTACTATTGCAGAGTACACATGGCTTAGAATACCAAATGTATTGTCAATACTACCATACTCAAAGGTTGTAGCAAATATGTCTGGCAAGAACAGACCACCCTCATTCACTGAAGAGATACTTGCAAGCTGGCTGTAGTGAAGATCGAACTGTGACCCTGTGAGAGATTGTGCCGGATCTATGTACACGTCAAGGCTGAATGATTCACCAGGTGCTACTGTTGTAGTGGATGGGGATATGCTGATGGATGAATATACCGATTCCACAGGTTCGGAAACTACTGCGGTCCACGTCCTTGAGATAGTTCCTGCAGCAGCAATACCGTCAAACTTAACTGTGTGTGTACCTGCGGTTTCCCAGTTTTCTACATGGTTTGTTGTGCCGCTTTCCACAAGGCTGCCATCAAGATACCAGAGAGCACTGGTGAATTCCTGACCGGAGTCTACGGTGAATGTTGTTGATTCACCTGTGTTTGCTGTGAGTGAGGTTGCAGATGGGGTGAATGAAAGGCCTGTGCCGGATGAGACCGGTGATTCTTCAGAAATATCAGTCGGAGTTACCAAAAATATAGTTGATGAATCTACATTCAATTTCAGAGTATTAGAAGATAAGTCGAATTGATCAGAACCACTTATTTTTAGAACTTCAAATTCCTGCCCACTATCACCTTCAAAAGTGATTGAGCCTTTGTATTTCAGAATAATTCTTTTTGCACCCACCATATCATTTACAGTTACACTTGAGGATTCACCCGAGACAACAATACTTCTTGAACTGGGATTCTTTACAACAATACCTTCACCATAAAGTACTAAAGTAGCACTATTTCCTTCATAAGTAGTATTATAGATTTTTCTATCATTTGTACCTAAATCTAAACCATTTGCAATATTATACATCGTATTATTTTTCACAGTACTATCCACTAGATATAACGATACACCTTTACCACAATCATATATCAAATTATTAGAAATGTTGCTTGTATAAAGATTAATATGATTTGTTGCTATTGGGAACGAATTTGCACTCGGATTATCCTTATCAACATCATGAATTATGTTGTTTATAATCGTGAGATTGTAGATAGTTTTGGTGTTTATCAAATTGTCCCTATCTTTAATATTAATAACATTGTGACCTGTGACATTATAAAATTCATTGTTTGAAATCGTAACATCATGAATTGGACGTCCATAGGAATAACTACTTGAAATATCCATTAGATTATGTCCACCAGATTGATTGTAAAAAACATTATTATCAATGAGGAGATTAGATGATCCACTAGATATATGAATAGTATTTTCTTGATAAGAACCATGCACCACACAATTATGTAGAGTATTATTAGAACCTATAACTTGAATCTGCCTTTTTGCACCAGTTATTTCAAACCCACTAACATTAATGAACTGTTGTCCATTGAAATTAATCATCCCTATTATAGATTGCGTCCCTACAACCTTTGGCCTACCGTTGAAAGCAACTAAAGTTATAGGTTCTGATTGAGTCCCACTATTTCTGAAATCTACATCATTAACTGGATAATAAGTACCATCCATGACATAGGTAGTGTCACCGGCAATCATATAGGCTGCCGCTTTATTAAGTGTCTCCCATGGATTTTCGAAACTGCCCTCGTTGTCATCACTGCCCCAATCTGCAACATAATATTCAGAAGCATAACAGGTACTCGATGTTAGTATGAATAAAGTGAAAGCTAATAATAATAATACTTTTAAGTTTCTTAAAAGCCGAGTTTTGCTATCAAAGTTAAGAGAGAACTTATTTGCAAAATTTCCGTTTTTCTCAAGCTGATTCATTTTAATTCCTCAATCTGTTTTACTCATTGTACAAGCAAATAAGTACTATGTTCATAAACAAATGAAAATGTGTTCATAATTAAATTCCAGACACCCAACATACACATCAAACTTATTACGCCATTTTGTTAATTTTATATGAATGAAAAACAATATAATATCCTAACGAATAATAATAATATTAAAATTGTAGTTTGCACTCTCATATACATAATGATATATATACTTTCTATTAAGAATATTTTTATTACTTTTGCAATCCAAAAAAAAGAATCTATTCAAAAAATAGAAAGTTTAAAGAGGACAAAAGAACATAGGGAAAAAACATGAAAGGTATGATCTTAGCGGGCGGTAGTGGGACACGGCTTTATCCAGTTACTTTACCAACATGCAAACAGCTTTTGCCAATATACGATAAACCGATGATATATTACCCCTTGTCCGTACTTATGCTGGCAGGCATAAGAGAGATACTAATTATTTCTACACCAAATGACCTCCCATTATTTGAAAAACTTTTTGGAAATGGTTCTAAATGGGGAATGAACTTATCGTATAAAGCCCAACCAACCCCAGACGGATTAGCCCAAGCCTTCATTCTAGGGGAAGAATTCATAGGGAAAGACAGTGTTTGTCTAATCCTTGGTGACAACATATTTTACGGTCCAAGATTTTCTCCCTTATTAAAAAAATCAGCAAATATAGATGAAGGAGCGGTCGTTTTTGGATACCAGGTCAAAGATCCTGAAAGGTTTGGAGTGGTAGCATTTGACAAAGATAAAAATGTTATTAGTATAGAAGAGAAACCAAAAAGTCCAAAATCCCATTATGCTGTGACTGGTTTGTACTTTTATGATAATGATGTGATTGAAATTGCTAAAAACGTTAAGCCATCGGATAGAGGTGAGCTTGAAATTACATCTGTAAACCAAGAATACCTAAAAAGAAAAAAACTGAAAGTTGAGCTTCTAGGACGTGGATTCGCCTGGCTTGACACCGGCACACATGATAGTCTTATTGCAGCCAGTCATTTTGTGCAAACTATTGAACAAAGGCAAGGATATAAGATAGCTTGTTTGGAAGAAATTGCCTATAATAATGGATGGATAAACGCTGAACAGGTTCGCATGATTGCAGATTTACTTAAAAAAACAGATTATGGTGCATATCTGGAAGGAGTGCTGAATGAAAGCTAATATTTTACTCACAGGCGGTGCAGGGTTCATAGGTAGTAACTTCATACCATATTTTTTGGAAAAATACCCAGAATACAACCTTATAAATCTTGATTTATTGACATATGCTGGTAATCTGGAAAAATTGAAAGATATCGAAAATAACACGAGATATAAATTCATAAAAGGGGATGTCTGTAATCGTGAATTGGTTGAGTTCATATTCAAAGAATATGAAATTAATGGTGTAATCCATTTCGCTGCTGAATCTCACGTAGATAATTCTATTAAGCAACCAGATATTTTTATTAAAACAAACATTAACGGAACACATACTCTTGCTGATGTAGCTTACAATACCTGGATGAAAAAACCATTTGTATATAAACAAAAATACACCAACTCTGAATCATCTGACGTTCAATCAATTAAAATTCCACGTTTTCACCATATATCAACAGATGAGGTATATGGTACATTAGGTTCAACAGGCTTTTTTACTGAAAAAAGCCCATATGCCCCAAACTCACCATACAGTGCAAGCAAAGCAGGCAGTGATATGATAGTTAGAAGCTACCATCATACTTATGGATTGAATACTGTAATTACAAATTGTTCAAACAACTATGGACCAAAACAGCATGATGAAAAATTAATCCCTAATATAATTCGTAATGCTATAAAGGGTAGTCCAATTCCAATATATGGCGATGGTAAGAATGTTCGCGATTGGCTCTATGTACTTGATCACTGTAAGGCAATTGATCTTGTTTATCATAATGGAAAAGCTGGTGATACATATAATATAGGTGGAAGAAATGAAAAAGATAATAATTATGTTGCCACGCAAATATGCCAGATATTAGATAAACTTGAACCAAAGCAAAAAGGAAGTTACAAGAACCAGATCATATACGTCGAAGACAGAGCAGGACATGACAGAAGATATGCTATCGATGCAAGTAAAATAGAAAATGATCTTGGATGGAAAGCAGAAGAGAATTTTGAAAGCGGTATATTGAAAACCATAAAATGGTACCTGAACGAATACGAAGGCACAAATAATGATAAATGTAACCAGACCCTACCTGCCTGACAGAGGTAACCTGAACAGATATATTAATAGAATCTATGAAACAGCCCGGTTAACTAATAATGGCCCTTTGGTGCAGGAACTAACAAAGAGATTAGAAAATTATCTAGGTGTTGAAAACCTCCTTTTAGTAGCTAATGGAACATTAGCTTTGCAAATCGCATATAAGGTTCTCGGAGTAAGTGGTCAGGCAATAACAACTCCTTTCAGCTTTGTAGCTACTACCAGCTCCCTAGTATGGGAAGGAATTGAACCCGTTTTTATAGATATTGATCCTGAAACATTCTGTATTGACCCTTCTAAGATAGAAGAGTCCATAGCATCGCAAACTACAGCAATAGTACCCACGCATGTATTTGGGAATGCCTGCGAAATAGATAAAATTGAAACTATCGCACGCCAACACAACTTAAAAGTAATATATGATGGTGCACATGCTTTTGGAGTAAAATATAAAGGAAAAAGTATTTTATCTTTTGGTGATGCAACAACAATAAGCTTTCATGCTACCAAACTTTTTCATACAATTGAAGGCGGAGCAATTATCTTTAAGAATAAAAAAGATTATGAAAGAGCCAAGTTAATGATTAAATTTGGCATTGACGAATCAGATTCAATAGTTGAATTGGGTATAAACGCTAAAATGAATGAATTCCAAGCAGCGATGGGATTGTGTGTTCTTGATGAAATCGACCTAATCATAGAAGAACGTTCTAAAATATGGAATCAATATAAAAATGCATTTACTGGGCATTTGCAGCTGCAACATCTTAATAGCAATGCTAGCAATAATTATAGCTATTTTCCAGTAATATTTACCACTGAGCATATGCTTTCAATGGTTAAGGATGCAATGAATAAAAATCAAATATACCCAAAAAGGTATTTTTACCCATCTTTGGATAAAATTGATTATTTACAGTTGCAGCAGAACAAAAAAATATCACAAGATATTGCTAGTAGAATTCTGTGTTTGCCCATTTATCCATACTTGAAAGATAAAGAGCAGGAAAAAATAATTGAAATTATATGGAGATTCTTATGAAATTAGCCATTATGCAGCCATATTTATTTCCATATCTAGGCTATTGGCAACTAATTAATGCTGTTGATTGCTTTGTTATTTACGATGATGTAGCATATATAAAGCAAGGATACATAAACAGAAATATTATATTAGTAGGCAGTGAACAAAAACGTATTACCTTAGAAGTAATAGGAGCAAGTTCAAATAAATTAATAAACCAAATTAATGTTGGAAATAATGCTCAAAAATTAATGAAAACCATAAGATATGCTTATTCAAAAGCACCTTATTTTGAAGAAGTTTTCCCACTATTAATGCATATCCTAAAAAATAATGAAAAAAACTTAGCTGTGTTTTTAGCTTATTCATTAAAAGAAATTTCGAGTTATTTAGGCATTGATACTCAATTCGTTTATTCAAGTAATATTGAAAAAAATAATAATCTAAAATCACAAGATAAAGTTATTGATATATGCAAAAAAACTGGAGCAAAATGTTATATAAATTCAATAGGTGGTCAAAAACTCTATCAAGAGAGTTTATTTGAAGAAAATGGCATAATTCTTAAATTTATACGTTCAAAACAAATTGAATACTCTCAATTCAATAATGTATTCATTCCAAATTTATCAATAATTGATGTTATGATGTTTAATTCCCCTGATGTAATAAGGCGCTACTTAAGCTGTTACAATCTAATAAAGGGAACAAATCAGTTAATTAAAAAGTAATATTTTTAATTCTTCGCCGATAGGGTAAATGAGGAGGTTGGATATATCATTATAGATTGTATGACTAAAATTGAAAGAACTAAGAACGTGAATATATTATGCTAATTATTAACTATATTATTCAGGTAGTGATTCTATAAAGTATAAATTTCTTAGTAGTAATTCTTATTCTAAAGAAATTGGTGGCTATTTTAGCTTAGAGCAACTTGTAAGTAACGAATACTATAAAGATTTAATAGCCTTAAATACAGCTCGAAATGCATTATTGTATATCCTCAAGGCAAAGAAAATTAAAAAAATCTATATCCCCTACTATTTATGCGATTCAATCGGCTTTATGTTAAGCAATAACGGATACGAATATGAGTATTATAATATTAATCTTGATTTAACTCCTATTTTTAATAAAGAGTTAGACGAGGATGAATACCTTTACATTGTTAATTATTTTGGACAACTGGAAAATGAAAAAATTATCCATTTAAAGAAAAAATATAGAAACATCATTTTGGATAATGTTATGGCTTTTTTCCAGAGACCTTTAAAAAATATAGATACAATATATTCGTGTAGAAAATTTTTTGGAGTTCCAGATGGAGCATATGTATCCACTGATACACTACTTAACGAAGAATTAGATTTTGCTAGCTCTAAAGACCGGATGAAACACTTGCTCGGCCGTTTTGAAGGAAATGCTTTTGAATATTACAATGATTTCCAAAAAACAGAGTTATCTTATAAAGTTGAGCCTCTAAAGAATATGTCCAAAATCAGCAAAAACATCATTGGAGCAATTGACTTTAATAAAGTTATACAAATAAGGAATGATAATTACAAATATCTTGAACATAGTCTAAACCATATTAACAGATTGAGGTGTGTAGCTCCAAATGGGGCTTTTGCATATCCACTTTATATTGATAATGGGATTGAACTTCGCAAAGAATTAGCAGAAATGCAAATATATATACCTACATTGTGGCCAAATGTACTACAAAACACTCCACAAAATAGTGTTGAGTACCAATATGCTGCGAATATACTACCTTTACCTTGTGATCAAAGGTATTGTAAGGAAGATATTGATTATATGTACAATGCACTTATATCTTTAATAAAATAAAATCTTAATAGAGAGATGAATATGTCTGATCTAAAAGGAAAAAAACTATTGTTGATGGGTGGAGTAAGAGATTCAATTAATGTTATAAAGAGAGCACAAGAACTTGGTGTTTATGTTATTGTGACAGATTATTTAATCGATTCTCCTGCAAAAAAAATAGCTGATGAAAGCTATCTTGTTAGCACAACCGATGTAGATGCAGTGGTAGATTTAGCTAATGAATTAAAAGTTGATGGTGTGTTCACTGCATATCTGGATTCTATGTTATCTTATTGTCAGAAAGTATGCGAAAAGCTCAATGTTCCATTCTATGCAACTGCAGAACAAATTGATATTATGACTCATAAAGATAAATTCAAAAATATCTGTGCTCAAAATGGGTTGAAGGTAGTTAAAGAGTATGAAATGAATAATGGAGATATTGGTGATATTCAATATCCTGTTATTGTTAAACCTGTTGATTCTGGAGGTTCAAAGGGTATATTTATCTGCTATAATGAAAAAGAACTTCTACAAAATTATCATGAATCCTTATCTTTTTCAAAAAGTCAGAATGTGCTTATTGAAGAGTACATGACAACTGAAGAAGTTGTTATGTATTATATTATACAAGACGGTCATATCGGTTTGTGTGCAATGTGTGACAGATACACTAATAAAAATCAAAGAGGAGTCGCACAAATTCCAACAGCATATATTTTTCCTTCTAAATATTCATCCACATTTATAAATGGGGACCACCAAAAAGTGGTAAATCTGATTAAATCGATGAACATAACCAACGGTGTACTGTTTCTGCAAGCATTCATGCATAATGGAAGAGCACATATTTATGAACCTGGTTTCAGATTTGCTGGTGCTCAAGGTCATAAAATTATAAAGGAAATGACAGAAATTGATGCTGTTGAATTGATGATAAGATATGCTCTTACCGGAGAAATGAAAGGACAGAAAATAAAAGATTTAGAGAAACCAGTGTTTGATATGTGGGCCTGCAAACTGACTCCAATTGCTCGAAATGGAAAAATATCAAATATCGAGGGGTTTGATAAGATAGCAAACATTCCGGAAGTGTTTGACATAACTCATGTACATCTTGAAGGAGACACTATTAATAACATAGGAACACTCGATCAACTAATTAGTAGAATATTTATTAAAGCTAAAACTAAAAACGATTTAGCAAGAGTCATTGAATTAATAAATTCAACTATTAAAGTTGAAGATGAAAACAATGAAAATATGCTTCTTGAACCTTTTAATCCATATTCATTTTAATCAAAAACATTCTATAAATAATTCTACATTTGGCATCAGTAATAAAAGATTCCATAAAAATAGATAAAATTATACATTTCTTCATGAAGCTGTGAGATTCCTCTCGTACAAGATAATTCAACAGTACGTTTTAAACTAAGATAACTATACATGTCACTCTCAAATAAAACTACAATCGGAGTCATCTGGAACTTTGCTGAACAGATGAGTAAAAGAGGAATTGGAGTAGTAATAACTCTTCTTCTTGCTCGGTTTTTGACACCCGATGATTATGGTTTGGTTGGAATGATGGCTGTGTTCATTGCCATAGCTAATCAATTAATGGAGTCGGGGTTTGATCAATCACTTATTCGAAAGTTGGATATCACACAAGAAGATTTTAATACAGCCTTTTATGCAAATATCTTACTGGGTATATTGGCTTATATATTTTTGTTCTCATCAGCCCCATTTGTAGCTGCATTCTATGAAGAAGCAAGGCTTATTCCTCTCATTCGTGTAGTAGGAATAACAATAATTATAAATTCGTTCCAAATCGTTCAAATATCTGCCCTCAGTCGTGATTTTAAGTTTAAATTGAAACTTAAGGCAACTTTACCTGCAACAATCATATCAGGAATAATTGCCATTACTATGGCAGCAATGGGTTTTGGTGTATGGGCATTGATTACCCAGATGATAGTTTACTCACTCTTAGTGACATTTTTTTTGTGGTCATTGAAGCTCTGGAAGCCAACAAGAAAAGTCAGTAGAAACTCATTTAAAGAAATGTTTGGTTTTGGATCAAAGTTGTTTGCATCTGGCTTAATTGATATTATATTTCAGAATTTGTACATAATTGTAATTGCAAAATTATTTTTAGCTTCAACTGCAGGATACTACTACTTTGCCAAAAAGATAAGAGAATTAGTTCTTAATCAGATTGTTAGATCCATACAAACCGTTACATATCCTGCTTTGTCAACATTACAAAAAGATGAGCTTAAATTGAAAATGGGATATAAGAAAATAATTAAAAGCACTGTTTATCTTTTATTTCCATTAATGACTTTTATGGCAGCTTTAGCAGAACCTCTTTTCAGAATATTATTGAATGAACAATGGTTGCCTGCAGTACCTTATTTACAGCTCCTTTGTATTGGAGGAGTAATGTATCCATTGCATTCAATAAACTTAAATATTCTTAAAGTGAAAGGGCGATCTGATCTTTTTCTTTACATAGAACTCGTTAAAAAAGCAATTGTTATAATAATTCTATTACCAAGTATAAAATATGGAGTAATAGGAATTCTCATAGGCCAAGTAATATCTTCATATTTAGTCTATATCCCGAATAGTTACTATTCAGGCAAATTAATCAACTATTCAATCAATGAACAAATTTTTGATTTTCTCCCAGAATTGGTACTGTCTTTTACTATTAGCATTTGTATTTATTTTGCTGTATCCCTATCAATCCTACCAGCATGTGCTGAACTAATACTGCTATCGACTCTGGCAATTATTACATACCTATCAGCCAGTTGTATTCTTAAATTTGAGTCATTTAAAATAATCAAACAAGTATTTAAACAAAATTTAAAATTATCAAATAGAAAATAGGATACAATTTAAATGATATAATAAATATAGTATAGAATCATACATATTATAACACGAACCATATGGAATTTGATTAGAACATGGTTACTAAAGCATACAATGATATTAGCATTCTTCATCTTGTACCAGATGAAAAATTCATAGATTCTGCATACTATTTTTTTGAATTGGTAGCTCCATCTTGTAACACATTTTTTTTACCATCAAGGACGAAAAAATTAGATTATATCAAAAAAACACCGGTTACTTTTATCGATCCTTTTTCATTTAAAAATCCCTATTTCATGAAAAAACTAGAAAAATACAATTTTATCGTTCTTCATTCCCTTAACAAATACAACCAAGAACTAGTAGCACATGCAAATCCTAAATTAAAATTTCTATGGATTGGAATGGGTTATGATTATTATGACCTTATATGTGATAGCGAAGATAGCTTATATCAAGAGAAGACAAAATTAATTATAAGCAAGATGGATAATACAAAAGATGATATCTTTCTCAAGTTTAAACACTGGGTCAAAAATAAACTTTATATGAATATGGGTAAAAAACAGGTCATTAGCAAAATTGCTTTTTTTTCACCTGTTCTAAAAAATGAGTATTTTATGGTTGCCCAGAATTTTAACTCCAAGTTTCCAATTTTTATTGAGTGGAACTATGGAAGTACATCTAAACTAATTGAAGGTAAAATTGAAAACATAAATCTAAACAGTAACAATATACTAGTGGGAAATAGTGCTACACCCACAAATAACCATATAGAAATCTTTGATTTTCTTAATAATCAAGATTTGAAAGGGAAAAAAATAATATGCCCATTAAGTTATGGTGATCGCTTTTATGCGACTATCTTAAAAAACAAAGGCAAATGTTACTTTGGGATAAAATTTTATAGTGTTGAAGAATTTATGCCATATGAAGAATACATGCATTTAATAAGCTCATGCTCAAATGTAATAATGAATCATCATAGACAACAGGCATTAGGTAACATTACAGCTATGATGTATATGGGTGCTAAAATATATTTAAACAAAATGAATCCAATATATATGCACTATAAAGAAAAAGGAGCAGTATTATTCACTATCGATGAATTATATAATAATCCTTCGCTGTTGGACTTATCTTTATCGAAAAAGGATATTGAAAATAATAAGCGAGTTATAAAGTCAATGTATCGTGAAGAACATGGAATTGAGAAAACCGGAAAGTTGATAACTAGTATAATGTCATCTTCACAAAAAAACACTAATGATTATTAATATTTTACATTTACAAAACAGATTTATCGGTCGTGAATTGGAGGATAATAAAGAGAAAATATCCGATTGAAATATTCTTTTCATCACACCAATTCTTGGAAAAGACTTATCAAAGGATTTAATAATGAATTTATCTTTAGATTACATTATCCTACAATTTCTTAACCAGTCTATTTCATAAATTTATTTATAAATTTACTTCTTCGTACAATTTCATTATAGTCTTAGCATTCACTTTCCAGGTATATTTATCTTCAAGCGCCATGCGTGCATTATATCCCAGCTTGAATCTCAAAGCAGAATCATCTGCCAATTTAAGGATATATTCTGCTAATTGAGCGGAATCGCCAGGTTCAATTAATAAACCATTTTCACCATGCTGAATGATTTCTGCTATCTGTCCCATATTTGAACTAATAATTGACTTTCCCATTGCCATATATTCAAATAATTTGATTGGAGAATTATAGAAACCAACATTTGCAAATTCATTCTTCAATATATATGGTGCCAAAAGTATGTCAGATGCAGCAAGGTAAAATTTAATATCTGCATGCTTGATCCTTCCTGAGAAAACAACATTTTTTGGTGCCACTTCAACTAAATCAATAACATTAGAATAATCACCTATTATCAAAAATTTAATGTTAGGATCTATAGCTTCAATCGAAGCTGCAGCTTTCAACAAAATATCAATCCCCTGCCATTCTTGTTCAAGAGAGCCCGAAAAACAAACAACTGTTTTATTCTTGAGACCATATTTATCTAGTATGTGATTTCCATCAATATTTGGATTGAAAATGTTCTCATCCGATCCATTCGGAACCACAACTACCTTTTCTTCATTTATTCCATAAGAAGAAACAATATAATTCTTTAAAACCGTTGAAACTACAATTACCCTGTCTGCTAATTTGAAAATGAACTTTTCCGAAAGCCCTTCTAATTTCCGTGAGATCGCTGAATGGTGGATACCCCTCTCATAACATATAGGAGCATTTACTTCCACAAAATATGGAATTTTGCAGATAGCTGCAACTGCTAATCCTCCTAAATTAAAATATGTTCTCCAGCTAACTTCTCTTTCATGAATGACATCAGGCTTTTCTTCTCTGATTATCGAGAAAAAATCTCTAAAGAACTTTAAGCTATAATATAAATGGGAAAATAAACCAAATCCTGGAACAGCACCTACATAATAGATTTTCTTTTGATTGCTAATATATGAAGTAGAGGATACATCTTTTTTGACAATAAAAACATCATTCCCATAGAAAGATATATTTCGAACAACATTATTGATGTGAATTGCATCACCTCTTGGCAGATCAAGAGACAATTGATAATTAATTAAATATGCTATTTTCATATAATCAAATCCAACTTATAATTTTACAATTACAAGAGCTTCATTCCCTTGAATATTAATTGCAGTTATGTTTATAGTTAAAAGCTGTAACTCTTCATCATATAAAAAGGAATTAATTATAACATTTTTATTTGATGAGATAACTTCTTTTGGACTTCGCGGAATTTTGATAGTAACATCTTGAGTCCCATATGTCTCCAAACAAAAGGAACATTCTTCTTTACCAAAAGTAAAGGAAAGAACGTTATAAGTGCCATTATTCAAAACAGCTATAGAAGGATAATCATTCGAAAACTTTAAATTTAATTTATGAATTCCCCGATTTAATGGGGGTAATATAATGTGAGCGTATCCCCTTTCTTCGTAATAACCAACTATCAAATTGTCATCGATTTGTGCATCAGAAATATGCATCCCTTTATCCAGACATATTTTCAGAAGCAAATTACCCACGAAACCATCATCATAATACATTTGTGGAACTGAAGAGGTATCTATTATGATGTAATTATTGTGTATGTCTAACTTAGCGTACTTACAATATATCCATTGAGAATTCAGTTGTTTTGTATTTTTTGGAATATATCGACTGCTTGATCCCTTGACAATATCAAACCATTGAATCCATTCCTCTGCAACTTGTCTATTAGATAAAGAATCTTCTGAATAGAAATTTCCAAAATGTGTCATAATTGAAGTAGTATTTACAAATTCTTCTGCAACTTTACCTACTGCATCATGAGGTATATTGCCCGAATCACGATGTAAAAGCAAAACCCTATCTAAAAGACCTTCTTTTGGAAGTAGGTTTGCAATTTTAAAAAAATCAGTTGTGGCGTATTTAATACCATATTCTGCCATCATGAAGCCAGTAGATTCATCACTTTTTGGGTTGAAATAATAAGCATTATGTGGTGGAATCATACTAATTGGAAAAGAAATATTGTACCCAGACGAAATTTCATAAAAGCACTTAAGATGTTCCTTCACAGCTTTTTTATTCCATGGTTTTAATCCACCTGCATCATACCATTCACCATAGTGTGCAAATGCATCTTTGTTTGGACCTCCCAGACCATCTGGAACCAATTCAGAATCCCAGTACATACGATGGTCAACACCATGCAAACCATATTCAATAAAAGCACTGTTGTTTTTAACTACATCCATTATTTGATCTTGAAAAGTAAATTCTGTACCGTTATCCCAATTATCTCCATCAATAGTTGTTGATGGATATTTAGCACAGCTATTATTTTTATCAAATTGAGCAATCATAAATGCACACATTAAACGAGTACCTACACTTTTCCCTATGAAAATAAGATTAAGATAATCATCTAAGATATGATCAGAATTGTCCATCCTCCAGCTTTTTTTTCTGCCTACATCATCAATTGTGATAGTCATTGGAAAAGGTATTATAATGTTCTTACCGTTGAAACCTGTTTTAAGAGAATGTGGAGACTTTCTTTTAAGGTTGAAACGAAGCACATATCTACAAATGTTACGTCTTAATTTTTTTACATAGATATTTAAGTAATTCATACTCCACCATTGAACAATAATAAATAATGTCACCATTAATTCATTTATATTTTAGCATCTTTACTAAAAAGCAATAACAAATGTTACTTTTAATAGGAAGCCTACCTTAAAGGTACCAAATTGAAATTTCTCCACTACTATATATATTATCAGCGTTATTTTCTGAGTAAGCAATAAGATCGGAAGCTCTAGGGCTATGAGACCAAACAATTTGTCCATAAGCACGGTCATTCTCAGCTACATAACTTATGTTATAATCAATAGGATTTTTCTGCATTCTGTTCAGATCTGCCCATAAATAATTACCAGGATCAGGACCTTCATACCCATTAAGCCAAAAATTATCAGAAGTTAACGGGAAACGCTTGAACTCTGAAACATTTGAGCCTATAAACCCGTAGATATGATCAATAACTGAAGACATAACTAAAAAATGTACGTGTTCTGAAACTGTAAATAACCTCATTCCTAACAAATCATCGTTTGAAATTGCTGATCCATTACAATAATTTTTCATCCATGTTCCAGTGATATACGTGTTCTCATCCATTTGCCTTCTAGAAAAACTATATTCGTGCAAGAACTGGAAATATCCTACAAAAATGGTACTGCTTATTAAGAAAAAAGCAAGCAATATGGCCGAATACTTTTTTTTAGGAATTGTCTTATAAGCATTATTTAGCCCAAGTATTGCAAAAGGAATAGCAATAACAGGAGCAAACATTTTCATATAAGTCAATTGAAAGATAAAGAAAGTAAGTAACACAAGCGATAGTAATAAAAATTTTTCAGTGAACTTTTTATTTGGTTTAAAAATCAAAGAAACTATACCACCAAATACAAAAATAATTGGGACACCGATATATCGAATATAATGAACATCAAAAAACATATATCGGGATTGTTCAACAAACTTTCCTGTGACAAAAGGAATCGAAAACATTAATATGAAACCAAATAAATAAATAACTGCATGAAACCTCTCGTCAATAAATACTGCACCTTTGTATTTACTGTACAAATTAAGAATTCTTAGTAAAGCATAACCTAAAAGAGGAGGTAGAAGGAAATAAAATAAATGATGTGTTACAAAAAGAAATAGACAAATAACTAATGTTAGAAAGATATATTTCTTGCTTATAAGAGATTTTACTAACATATAAAAAAAGAGTGGGCCAAATACTATTAATAGACCTCTAGTAGGTATTGTCCAAGTCGAATAACCAACTACAGACGGAGCAAAAGAAAAGGCAAACGCACATAATATTTTGTATAAATCGTCATCTGGATCAATAGCAAAGCCGATGAGGTAACCTGAAAAGATTCCAAGTAAGCCAACAGACATCCCATATAGTAAAATAACACTATTCATGCTCATATCTGTCATCTGATGAACACCAGATAACAGATATTGAAGAGTACTTGTATAGGAATACGGGTATAATCCAGGGACTGACAATGGATGAAGCCACCATTTAGCAGATCCAAATTCGGAAAGAGAATTTGTCATCAAATGGATGAAAAATGAATCAATACCTATTTCCAATGAAATTGCCTGAAGCCGAATAACTATGTTCAAAACTACAATCAAAAATAATAATAGAATTTTTTGCGACTTTGACATTATCATGCTTTTAACCTTCTTATCCTTCTAGCATAAGCTAACTTCCACTTGTTCCAAAAATACTTCTTTATTTCCTCATCCTTTATTTTTTCTTTAAACAAAATAAAACTCTTCAGGTAGCCTAATAAGAAAGCAAAACCAATATAATATGGATAAATAAAAGTACATATGACACTCTTACTAAAAACATGAATTGGATGGAAATTTAAATAATAACTGCTTTCTCCGTACTTTACATATCCATTCCAGTACCCTTCAGCATTGAAAACATCTCGTTTTTCAGTTGCTATATTATCTTCAAACCTTTTTGTACTCCATCCTTTAATCCTTGCTTTTGCTTTCAATACACTATCAAACGATTTGGAAATAGGTATGCCATTACAATCTTCAAAGCATGATTTTCTAATCAACATGTGTCCACCAGAAGGTTCATCGTTTGGTAGATGGTCAATGTAGACAAAACTATCCCCTCTTTTAAGTTGAAGTCCACCACTTGCAATACCTAAAGAAGAATCTTTTTCAAATTCATACAATAAATTTTCAAAAAATGTTTTTGGTAATGTCAGATCAGCATCTAAATTTCCAATGAAGTGATAAGTAACATTTTTGCTTTCACAATCAGAAATGGCATAATCAATACCATCTTGTACAACTTGAGCCAAATGTTGACCTAAGTCTCTTTTATAAGCATCATCTAGAAAAACATAGTGAATCCACTCATGATCAGCAGATGCTTTCTGGATGATTATTCTACTGTCGTCAGTACTTCCATCATCAACAATAACCCACATAAGTGGCGTTATTGTTTGTGATAATACTGAATCTATAAGCTGTATCAAATTATCTGCTTCATTTTTACATGCGGTATTTAAGATGTATTTTTCTAACATAGTTAACATAATAATAAATGATTTAACCTATTTAATGCATCGCTTTCAATCTATAGTATAATTTAATTCTTCATAATTTATGCATATAATCAACCATATACAACTCAAAGTTTTCCATAATCATTTAGGTATTAGTTCGTAATAAATCAACTAATTCGCTATATTGTTTAGCAACATATTCCCAATTAAACTCTTTATTAATTGATTCGTATGCTTTCAGTTTATAATTATTTGCCATATCTTTATTTTCATATAAGCTGATAATCCCATTTGCAATCATATTAGCATTATCATCGACAAGAGAACCATTTTCACCATCAGTTACTATTTCAGGAATGCCACCTACTTTCAATGAAACTACAGGAGTACCTACAGACATTGCCTCAAGAATAGTAAGAGGGCAGGCTTCTTGAAACGAAATATGAGCGTAAATATCGCTTAAAACAAAACATGGATAAACATTTTTTAACATGCCCGTCATAATAACATTGTCTTGTAATCCAAATAATTGAATTTGCTTTTCAACATTGTCTCTAAAGGGACCATCGCCTACAACAATCAATTTAGCATCACAATACTTGTTGCACACTATTCTAAAGGCTTCAATTAAAAGAATCAAACCTTCTACTTTAAATTTGTGTACAAAAAGACCTACCCAAGAAACAACGGGATAACTACTGTTTTGTAAATGCTTAGATTTAAACGCTTCTATCTCCTGAGAAGTGATATGTGGAATTGATGTACCGTTGCGAATAACTTTAGTAGGCTTCTTAAATTTGCCTAAAAGATTGTATTTGTCTAATGTATCTTTTGAAACAAATGTAATAGCATTGGATTGATTCAAAGCAGATGTAAATAACCAATTCTTTATCTTTGATGACAAAGACAATCTTTTGGAAATTAAAGGATCAGTATGGAATGTATGAATCAAAACTACCGAAGGATGCAGAAATTTATACACAAGGCAAGGCAAATATGTATACCACCAAGAATGAGAATGTAATATTTGTGGTTTCAATCTTTTAATTTTCCAAAAAGCATCCATTAAAAAAATGATTTTATTCCTACTGCCATATATATGTATACTACTCGAATCTGATTCACCCTCAAGTGAAATAACTTCAACTTCGGAACCATCAAATGATTCCAGTTGTCGAGTTAAATTTACGACACAACTGGTCACACCGCCAAGAACAGGTAGCCAATAGGGAGTGACAATAACCCACAAGTCATTTTTATTAAGAGACATAAACCATTTATTTCCATATTTTATTAAATGTGGTGACTTTTGTTAAAATCCCATCATCCTTAAAATTTCAAAACATTCTGCATACTTTGTCTGTATTTCATATCCCCTATGTTCTGCCCTTGCACGGATAGCATTCAAGAACGAATCCTCCCCATACTTAGCTACCTGACTTTGATGCTTTTTTAGCGATTGAATTTTTTTATCAAATGTAGAAGTTACATCAATATAATATTGATTTCTGAAACCTAAATAAGATCTACCGGATGGATACTCAGGCTCATACATATAAATATTTTTTACATACCTTGCAGCAGATATTACAGATTGAGTTGTACGAACATGATCTTGGTGAGTATCGTGATACCAATGAGTATATACTACATCTATTGAATAATCATCAATTACTTTATTGATGGCTTCAACAGATTCACCAGAATAAGGTACATTCTTTGTTTCAAATCCAAGATTTAACAAGTCAGCACCTAATATTTCAGCTGCATCCTTGGCTTCTTGTTCAGCTTCAAAAGAAGACCTCAATTCTGCTCCATCATAAGAAGTATATGAGGATTCAGCCATTATTAAAATAACCACCTTATCTCCTGCTTCTATGTGTTTTGCTACAGCTCCACCGCACCCTATTTCGACATCATCTGCATGAGCTCCAACTGCCAATACATTTCTTTTTTTGTTCATTTATTGATTCTCCTTAAGGAATTATACCTACATTGAAAAGCGCATCTATTGAAGACATATTAGATTCAAAGCCTTCAAAACGCTGAGGATAAATAGGATGATTGAAATTCTGGAAAACAACTTCGATATTTCCAAATATAGATGTGTCAAGGTAATTATAACCTCCTATTCCAGAAATATAGCAATCCCCACCTAAAGCACTCACAAGTTCAATTATTTTTTCAGAAGATGATGATTTGAATCCAAATTTACTTGCAAATACCAATTCGACATCAATATCAAATGCCTCAATTAAAAATTTAATTAACGACATATTAAAATCAATTAGTTTTTCATGTTTAGTATTATAGATTGAAAATAATTCATCTTCATATTCTGAGAAAAATGGACAATGTGAATAATTTGCATATATTTCTCTGTAATGAATTTCACTCCAACTGGCCGAATTATTCTGTTTATCATTATTTATGTCAATGTCAAAAATATATCCTGTTTTTTTTTTCACAGGAATACTTAACCATTTCCAGCCATCAAATGTTCTGATTTTATTCCTATGTTGAAAATCACGACGATTAAATTGAACATCATCATGAATAACAAAAATGTCTGAATTAGCCATTTTATCAAAGAAACCAAGGTATGGTAAATAATTAGGTTGATGAATAGATACAGTAGTCATGTGGGCTCCTAAATCGATTTATCTTATTTATGTGAACAATCATTAAAACTTTCCCTAAAAACATCTTGAATTAATTGAACCATAAATTTATTGACATCAATAGTATCATCTACCATATACTTCATTTTATTTTTCCATTCCACTGAATTTTGATAATCAGACAAAATCGAAATTGCCTTTTCTAATGCAAATTTCTGAGATTCAGAACCTCCAGAAAAATTATATAGCAAACCATATTGAGATTCCAATATGTCAGTGTAACCTCTCCTTGAAGTAGATACAAATATAGAGGGAACACCAAGCATTGCACATTCAGCTCCCATAGTAGCACTTTCACCCAAAAATAAAGTAGAATAAAACATCAAGTGATGCATTTTTTCATATGGAAGATTAAAGCAATAAGTCTCTAGTTCAGTGGGTAATTTGTCTTCAGACGAAATGATTACTTTACCATAATTGATTAATGAATTAATCAGATCAATCTTATTAGAAAAACCAGAATCATTTATATCATGACTCGCATTCCATGAAACAAACCTTACAAGAATAATGCATTCATTTTCTTTAATGTTGAGCTCCTGTAACACAGAAGAATCTGGTTCAAAGTAAGAGGTATGAAGATAGCATTGCTCGAAAAAACCTTTGAATTTAACATGTTTTTCGCCCAGATTGTCTTGATAAGAGGAAGGTGTTACAATCATTTTAGCAAATGGAAAAGTTATTTTATGAACAGCAGTTGCTATCTCAGTATCTTCAAAGATAATAAAAGGTTTTTTGAAGAGCCAGCTAACATAAGCGATATGTGGAATTGCACGACCCACAAAAATATCAGGTTTAAACCTTTTTGCAGACTTGAAAGTTAGATATACCCACCAAGGAATATATAAAAGTTTTCTGAGCAGTCCTTTTTGATTTTTTCCAATAACAATATAAGGAATATTGAATTTTGAAAGCAAGTAAAGAGTTATATCTTTGTCAACCGCAACTACCAAAACATCATTGCCTTCTGCAATTAAAGATTGCACTAGGTTTTTGAATATTAACACATGCTTTGGATGAGATACACCAATCATCAACCTCATATTCTAGATCCCTACTTAAATTTAGCTAATCATGAAAGAGTTATTCATTCTAACTGATTTTCATGCATAAATAACTTGTTCATCTCATTTTCTTGCAATTGAGCAATTTTTGTCCAATCATTTTTAGCTACATAAGCCATTCCTTTCTTTGCAAGATTGGCGTAATTTAGTGGATTGGAAAGAATATCAATAACAATCATAGCCATTGATTCAGCATCATAAATCGGTACTTTTTGAATGAAATCACCATAAAATTCATTATATGTATCCAGATTATATGCAACAATTGGTAATCCACATGCAAGAGCTTCATATATGACAATTGGCTGTGCTTCGTAGTAACTAGGGTAAAGAAAAACCCTTGACTTTTTCATTAATCTATATTTGATCTCCCCTTCAACCTGTCCCTTAAGAACAATGTGATTCCCCAAATTATTTTTATCAATTTCCAATTTAAGCTTATTAAAGTCAGGACCATTGCCTAAAATACACAACCTAGCTGTAGGATATTTCTTAATTACAGAAGACCAGATCTTGACTAAATCAAAAATACCCTTATTTGAAACGATTCTTCCGAGAAATACAGCATCATATTCTTTACTGGTGCTTTCTATAGAAAGAATGGAACTATAAGGAATGGCATTGTACATCAAACATATTTTATTTTCAGGTATTCCTTTAGAAATCATATATTGCTTAGTATCATTGTTAAATACATACATCAAATCAAAATATTTTTTTGCCAACGATACACAAAGGGTCCAATTCAAATATGAAACTTTTCGTCGCATATAACTCATTTTATCAAGATATTTTTTTCTTAAATATGGAGGCGTGGTATGAAAATACACAACCAGTTTAGAATTTTTGCGTTTAAAAAAAATTGCAGGAATCATATTTTGAGGTAAATAGTTTGGTGCAATAACTATATCGTATTTTCTTTTTAATTTGAGAGATAGTATTGAAGAAACAATAGTCCTTGAAACGTAGGCAATAAAAAAAAAACGAAAATTATCAAATGGTACAAAATAAGTCACTATTTTTTTCCTAGAAGAACTATTATGTGAAAGATGGTCTTTTGCTACGCCATAACCCGCATTTGAGATTAGATAATCTACGTTATGGGAATTTATCCAGCAATCAACTACCTCCACAATATGACGACTTCCTCCCCCAATTACTCCTAGAAGTGAATTAAATATAACTAAAACATTCATTTCATTTTTTGATTTCATTTTTCTCAATCCACTTGTACTTTTAGAACCTATTTAATAAACCTCTGCAAGAGAAAAACAAAGATGGTAAAACATCTTCAGTTGACAAGACATCATAATACAAATCATGTTCTTTGAATTTAATAAAATCCTTTATGAGCTCAGTACGACTCTTTGATTTCCTAAAGTAACCTGGAAAAGACCGGAGATCATTGAAAAGAGATCTTGTTTTGACACCCTCTTTGTACTTAAAAACAGGCTGAACATCCCCTTCAACTGCCATATCATATAGCAAATTAGGAAAATCTACTCCACTTGAAACCGCTTGATTTATTGACCCCCAAAAACGAGGGTTTACTTCAATCAAATAAGGCTTATTAGTTCTAGAATCCAATTTAAACTCAACCATTGCAAGTCCATGCCACCCCATGTGTTCTAGTAATTCACGAGATATTTTTTCCATTTTAGAATGTCTTACACTTGTCCTTAGAGTACTTGGACCACCAGTAACAGGATATTCTCTTAGTCTTTTGTGAACGAAGAAAGCTCTCAAATCTCCCTGATTGTACAAGCTTGATACACCATAACCATCACCAGGTATATATTCCTGCACTAAAGGATATTGATTAGGAGTCAGATTGAATTTTTCGATTGTTTCTTTGAAGTTAAAAACGAATTCTTCAGGCGTATGAGCATAGCTTATTCCAACGCTACTAGTAGTGTTTCTTAGCTTAATAACAAGTGGATATTCTGCAGATGAAGCGACATTTTTGAGTTCATCCATAGAGCTAATTTCGTATGAAATTGGAACAGGAAGACCCAAATCACCGGCGATCTTTGATAATTGTACCTTATCGTGTAACTGAAGCATTTGATCATAATCACTGAAGGGTACTTTGATATAAGGTGTAAATTTGTACTTAAACTTTGAAATTAATAAAGTATCAACACTATTAACAGGCATCAAGACATCTATTTTACCACTATTAACTACCTTCACAAGTTGTTTAATGTACTCTGCTGGAAAGTTTTTAGGAGAAGGAACCATCAAATAGTTATTAGAATATTTTGAATAAAAAGTAGGACAAAAGCGATTATAGCCTAGTGTAGTTACATCAATATCTCTTTTGCCCAAACTTCTAGTTACAACTAAGCATTTAGAACTAGCTGCATTTGTTACTATTGCACTCATGGTATTCACTACATTTATCTAATTAAATATTTAGCAGATGATTTAATTAACGAATTAAATCCTCCTTTTTTGTACTTACCAAGAACCTTACTATACGTTTTTGGTACAAAAGATGACTCAGAGCCATCGATAATCAATTGGTTTTTTGTTATTTTACTTTTAATATCATCTTCCTCTAAAATGAACATATCCTTTGGTAACAATGTCTTTACTTGACCAACCTCATAAGGAATATGAGCATCGCTTCCTGCAACAACAGGATAATTAAACATTCTTGCCAAGTTGATTGATTTTGAGTTTAACTCTTTGGAATTTCTTGCATTGACACTTTCTATTATATCAACATTATTAATAAGATCTTCTGGATTCGCAAGTTTATTTCTGTATGGATGGGGAAGTAAAATAACCCCATCCTGATCCCTTATGGAATCACACACTTCATGAAAATTAAATGTTCCAATCTCTTCTGATAAAAATAATCCTATCACTTCACCTTTGTCAGTCTGAATTTCAGACCCAACTATCACAGTAAGTTCTTCATCATTACCCAACATTTTTTTGGTTATAAGCCCTCCTTTGATAGTATTATGATCAGTAATTGCAAATCCCGATAAATTTCTCCTTTTAGCCATTTTAATAATTTTAACAGGATCACTATATGAATCGGGAGAATATTTTGTGTGTATATGAAAATCAAATAAATAATTGTTTTCAAACATAATACCCATTATTAGAAGTCATTATTGATTAAATGTATTTATCTGTCGATATTGCACGATTAATCTTTTACCAACATTTTTAATCTTTTGCGTAACTAGCTCTTTTGACCACCCTTTAATATCATTACACCACCTATTGGGATGAGACAATATACATATTTGAGATACTTTTTGCGATTTAATCAACTTTATCAAATCAGTTGTAGAGTTCACCGGTCCGAATTCATTTAATACTTGAGAATTAAACGAAGAATCCACAACATCTTTGACCCTGCTTGCAATGTTTCCCCAACTCCTACCAGTATCAGTCATGTAAAATATTTTTGAGTAATCTAGCGATAGATAAGGCTCAGCTATGAGACCATAGGATTCGAAATCATATTCATTCCAAATATCTTTATTCGACCAATGAGCAAAGGGATTACCATGCATACAAATAGTATCCACAACAACAAATTTCCTGAATTCATTTAATTCATTTTCAAAAATAGCGATACCTTTGCCATAGTCACCGTGTGATTTATCTAGTACCTCATAATGAAAACCAACCTCATGACCCATATCCTCAACCTTTTTCATGGCTTCTGGCACAAAAACATCCTTAGTATGCCTGAAATAATAAGTCGATGAAATATCGCAATTATACTCCAATTCAGCCATATCCAAAGCCCTTTTAATATCACGATCTACATCATGACGCAATATAATACATTTACCAGAAGATTTATAAGTATAGTCACGGACATTTTTACACGAATAGTTAGTTTCTTTGATACATTCTAGCAGTTGTAAATATGCATCTAAAGTAAAGTCACGAGTCATTTTTCTTACCCCCAATCTGATGAAGTATATTAAATAATAATATATTATCCTACATATTTAAACATTGCTAACTCTTCAATATTAAATAATTTGAAACATAATTAGCAATCGTTTTAATTTCCTTAAACTGCACACATAATAGAAACAATAAATAAAAAGATATACCGCTAATCATAGACACAATGAAAATAAAAATATCACTATACAAATAAATTAGTTCTTGTATTAAAATAACAAAAATGAACATTGCTATAGATCCCACAAAAGGGTAAACTAAAACCTTAAATATAGTTGCGTATGAACATAATAGTATTTTTTTAACTTGATTCAAACTAAAAAATAAAGATATCGTTGAAGAAATTGTTACAGCCAAACTCGTCCCAACAACACCGTATGCAATAGTAAGTGGATATATTAAAATCATAATAAAAAACAAATGTAAAATATTTATCATCGTAGATTTATGAGGAGTACCACTTGCCAAATATACAGAAGATGTTACCTTCGAAATTGATTGAGCCGAACCATAAATACACAATATTTGAATAAGAGGAACAGCAGGAAGCCATTTACTACCATAAAAAACATTAATAAATTGGTTTGAGACTACAATTATTCCAGCTGCAGAAGGAAAAATGAAAAATGAGAGATATTTCAGAGAGTTTAAAAATACTGATTTCATTTTATCCATATCATGCTGAAGTTTGGAAAAAACAGGGAACACCACTTGATAAATTACATGAGATATTTGTATTGTGAAAAAGCTTGCTACTGTTAGTGCTATTGAATAAAAACCTAATGTTTCAGCCCCTAATTCCCTTCCTATTACTACAACATCGAACACAGATGATAAAAAAGCAATCAACGACGTACCCAGTACATATTTACCATACTTTAAAAGTTCTACGGCAGTTTTTTTATCAAATTCTAATTTTGGCCTCCAATCAATAACATGCCAAACAATTATTAAACTTAATATTTCCAGGCTAATTCTTCCAATAACAAGGCTCCAAACTCCAAAACCTTGAATTGCCAATACAATAGATACAAGTGCATATCCCAATTTTGGGACTATCTGAGGATAAAGCAATTTTTTAAACTCAAGTTCTTTTGCTAGTAAAGTTGTTGGCAAATTTCCAAAAGACCATAAAATAAGAGATAATGACAATACTTTTATAATAAGGTCTAATCCATCACTCTTAAAAAAAAGAGCTACATATGGAGAAATTAAATAACATAATATATAGAAAAATACTGCTGCAAAAGGAAAAATGAAAAATGCAGTATTTTGTGCAATTGAATTATTATCTGATCTGTGAATTAATGCTGAACCTATGCCCAAATCACGAAATGTTTCAAAAAAATTGATGAAAACTAGAGCTAATGCAACGATTCCAAAATGAGAAGGGTCAAGAAGCCTTGCTAAAGATATGTTTGTTAGTAAATTTATTAGTTTTGAAAATATAGTAGATATAATTACCCACCAAATACCACTATAAGCTTTTTTCCTAAGAGACATAGTAATTGCTATCAATAATTATTAAGACATTTTCACAAACAATGAGAACAAAATCCCATATAGTAGTATAGTAATAGATATTTATCTTTTTAAAGATATTCCTACTTCAGTAGTTCGCTAATTTTCTCTCCCCTTTGCTTTTATCGCAATTATTCTACCTCAAACACTGCACAACTAACTGAATCTTCAACTTTCTTCTAAGCCATCCCCCAACAAACAGGATAAACCTATCAAACCTAAATTTGTCTTCATCGATAGTTATTGGACCTGGTTTTACTACTGTGAAATGCTTTTTATGGAGGCAGAGCCATGCATTTTTTAGCAGGAACGATATTAACGTAAAGAAGTACCTGAAAGTAACGTTTCTTGTTGACGTTTTTGGTTTTACGATATTTCGCATCCTGTACGATGATTCGATAGCAAACAGTTTTCTGTAGACTGTGCTAACCTTTCTGGGATCCCACTTAATACCATAAACTACAAAAACAAGGCTCTTACATCCATTTTTATCCCTTTTACCTTTCAGATACTTGACGTCAATAACAATATCTAACCGAACTTCTTTCTTCTGAGCATTCTTCATCTCATATTTAGCATATCTCACCTTTCTCCCAATAAGTAATTGCTTGATCTCTTTTCCCTTTCGTACTACATGTGTGATATGAGGAATTTCTTTGTTCTGTAAGAATTCAAACACATTAACTGAATAGAACTCCCTATATAAACAAAGGACCTTGATGCTGAAGTTTAGATACTTAGTTATATCTGTGAAATAGGTGAGATAATCAACTTTTGTTTTGTTCCTCTCAACAGGAAGGACAGCGATAGTGTATCTTTCGTTCTTGTTTATGATAGACAGGGAAACATACGAATAAAAAGAGTTTGTTGACTTTTTAGCCTGAATGCTTATCACATAGTTTTCATTGGACGAGTCTATTATTCCGTAATAAGGGTCATTGGTAAAATCGATAGCGAATTCATACTTTTTCTCAGGTCTCATATCACTTATTGGACCTTGAAGTAGAATACTTCTATTTACCTGGATAAGCTCTTCAAGATTTAGCTCTGTAGAAATCCTCATTTGCATAATAAGTACAACCTTGACATACCTGTCAAGGTTATGCACTAATAACTTGAATTTGATCTCTTTTGCTTGATTCCAGTACTTGTCGAATAAGAAAGAGCGATTACTCGCCCTCCCTCTTCTAAGAACCGTACGTGAAAATTTCTCTTCATACGGCTCAAGCATTCTATAACCCTTTAAGTATCAGGCAGTTGTTAGACTTTCCATGATATTTTGCTTCGACGCCACTAGTTTCTGTTTTCTCAGATAGCTTATTCTCCATTTAAAGTATTCTTTGTCTACATATGGGTTCTTATCCATTTTTATGCGTGGATGTCTTACAATCTTTGTATGTGCAAAAGATTTGAGTTTAAGCCCTTCTGTGGAGAATACCCATTTCCTTGACCCTA
Source organism: Methanolobus sp. ZRKC5 (assembly GCF_038446525.1). Classification (GTDB taxonomy): domain Archaea; phylum Halobacteriota; class Methanosarcinia; order Methanosarcinales; family Methanosarcinaceae; genus Methanolobus. The sequence goes on along the minus strand of NZ_CP151792.1, from coordinate 2,778,262 downwards.
CCCTATGCCAATATCTATCTACTATCCAGTGGTGTGATTTATCTGGATGCCGCCTTTTAGCCCACGTCCATAGCATATCCCATAATCTGGAATCAAGCTTACTGAACGTATTTTTAGAGACAACTGAACGGTGATATTCGCTCCATCCAGTGATAATAGGGTTGAGTTCCTTAATGAGAGAACTCTGAGACCGAGCTTTACCTTTCTTAATCACGTTGCTAATGCTTTTTGTGATATTCTCAATAGATTTGTTCGAGGGCTTGGTTAGAAGTTTACCATTATATTTCCGGAAATTCCATCCCAAGAAGTCAAATCCATCGTCTATGTGTGAAACAAGAGTTTTCTCACGAGATAGTTCTAAACCCCTATCTTTCAAGAATAGTCTGATAACCTCAGCAATATCTTTAGCCACTTCCTCTGAATCAGCAGTGACGATAAAGTCATCTGCGTATCTCACAAAATTGACTTTATGGGAATTATAACTTTTTTTGTTAATAGTTCCCTTCCTGTTTGTATGATATTTGCATGCTATTGCATTTTTCATACCGTCCAATGTGATGTTTGCCAGTACTGGAGATATTATTCCACCTTGAGCAGTACCTGCTTTGGTGGGATTCAGATGTCTATTATACACAAAACCAGCTTTAAGGAATTGCTTTAGTATTGACCGGTCCATAGGAATATTGTTCAAGAGCCATTCGTGATTTATATGATCAAAGCATCCTTTTATGTCGCCTTCCAAAATCCATTGAGCAGAGTTTCTTTTACTCAGACATGCGAACAATTGAGCTTCTGCATCTTTTGAACTTCGATATTTACGGAATCCAAATGATGTTCTGTCTGCTGTGGTTTCTGCTATTGGGCTTAAAGCAAAAGCATATAATGCCTGCATTGCTCTATCGTACATTGTAGGAATGCTTAATGGTCGTTTTTTCTTCTTTCCTTGTTTCTCAATATAGATTCTTCTCAATGGTTTAGCTTTGTAGCTCTTACCAGACAGTTCTAGAACGGCTTTCATCTTAGATTTGGATGTTGTCCATTTTTCTCCATCGATTCCAGCTGTTCTTTTACCTTTGTTCTGTGTTACTTTCTTTACTGCCAATAATTTGGCATGAAAAGAATTGGTAAGCAGGTATTGTAGTCGTTTAACTAAATGCCACTTCTTTTGTCTAACCGCTTTTACAATTCGGGCTTGCAGCTCATTAACGTTCCCTTCGACTGTTTTCCAGTCGATGTCCTCCCACTTGAATGGGATTGAATTGTCTGCAAGCCTCTCACCTGATGGTGTAGTCGAGTATCTTGCATTCATAAGTTTGCCTCCTTTCATGTAATAGAACACCTACGGTAAGTCTGCTCCCTTTCGGGACAAGGCAAATTTTGAACCTCTATGCACTCCATTACAGACTGCCATTTGCTTTCTACCGTTTCCTTTATCCCCTGTGCTATTGTTCATTCTCACGAATTAACTACCTTTTTTTTTTTTTTACAGGAGCACATGGGACTTACCAAGTTCTATAATATGAATAATCACGGAAACCTTAGAAGCCATCTATAGGCCGGGAATCTGTGTCCATTCTCCATAATGTGCAAAAAACCATTATGGCCTGATTCCATACCTTTTGGTCTAAGCGTATCATTCCATTTCGCTTATCAATCATAACGACCCTTACGATGATTTGCATTATACTCTTCATAGTTTCCTTATCCTAGCAGATAGTCAAGGATTGGAATTCCTTGCTTTCCACATTGTCCTGTGAGCTTAACACAATGATGTTACCATTCTATGCATCCCACAGTAGGATTATCCCGAATGGAAGGAATAGCTGTTAAGCAATTCATATTGTAACTTCTTGTCACACTTTTGCTCTGATTTCTTTCCCGTATTTTCTTTTCAGAACAGAAAACATCGTTTCTACCAGATTCCTGTTATGATACAATTCCTCATCAAATTCACATACCATTTTTCTACGGTATTTTCCTTTGATTTTCTTTCTTTTTCTCTGTCTTAGCAGAATCATAGCTATTGCTTGGAGGTTATCTTTTGCTAGCAAATGTATGTCTTCTGAATCGTATCTTTTATCCATCACGTAGTACTTCGATTTGCGAGTTTTATGGCATTATTTCAGTAATTTCATCGCATGCTTTGCATCATGCACAGGTTTACCTGGTATCTTAAAACCAGTAATGATGAATTTTCCAGTATCGATGGAAATACTAGTTTTCAAGAATGATCTACGCTTCTTTCCTGTCCTCCATGAATAATAGTAGCTACAATGGCCACTAGTAAACCCACTTGAATCAATAGCAGTAATTTCTATCATCTCTCCATGAGAATAAAACAGTTTTAGTGTTTGCTGCAACAATCCACTAAAATAGATTGAATTCAATCTTGTAATGAATTTATGAAGAGTAGTGAAATGTGTTACCTGTTTAAGTCTAATTCTCTCTTTGACTTTATCCATTAATTCTACAATTTCAACTATATCCCGATAATCCTCATTGATGTATTCTTTCAACAAAATCAATGTCAATAGCTGGTGTTGAGTGTATTTTCTTTTAGAATATTTACAACTATAAATCTGAAGATGTGAGTTTCCTGATACAGCTAGCGCTGTATCAACAAACTTTAAGTACTTATTAGGCAAAACACAATCATCCCCTTTTGTGTTTCTGTCGCAAGTAATACTCAGGGGATTTATCCTTTTTAAATTATGATGTCAAAATAAAATTGGAAGTAGGTTTTCTACAGAGCCCAAGATTTATTTTTTTAAGATGATGTCTTAAAGATGTTTCACAAGGAATCTCTTGGTAATATTTTGATGTGGAATGAACTGGACTATTGTCCACTGCCATGCATATGGCAGTGCAAAACAGGTCTTTACGGTCAAGTGAACCATTGATCTTGATGTTGATATGATTAGTAAGAGGTTTAGAACAGTTTCAATACATTGTTTTGGTCTCAATTCAACTCTAGGATTGGTCCTTGAATTGAATGCTATAAATGACATCGAGCGGCGTTTTCGCTGCATATTAATACTATCGCAGAGCATTGGTGAGGTTAAGTAGTCAAAATTAGCGAACTACTGTACTTATATGGTAATATCAGTAAAACAAAACTTAAATGATGACTCTTGCAGAATCAAAAACTGAGAAGCACAGCTTCTTCATGCATATAGAAGAGAGAATTATATAAAATAGTTTTATTGATTTAACATCCTGATAGTTATTTAAACCATTGAGATATATGAAATACAAGTTTTTATACACCCCAAAAAATAATCTCAACTTTATCCTAACAAAAATATTTTCATTCACACTCATCAGTAAAGTTATATTTATTTAAGGACCAGAGAAATAACTACATAAATGAAGGGTAAAAAATGAAAAATGAAAACAAAAACATAATAATTATTCTAATAGTACTTGCACTCTTCACAGGAGCTACAGTCGAGCTCAGTGAAGGATCCACAATTATGGGAATCATACTCTTTGTTCTGGCAGCACTACTGATATCCAGAATAGAAATAACAGGAACTGAAGGCATAAAAAGTTCTAGGAACTACTTCCTGATAGGTGGGTTCATCGTAGCTGCCGACCTCGTATATAACTTTATCAACAAGAGCAACATAGGCACTCTCGACTCAATAGTATTCTTTGTAGGAGCATCACTTATTGCAATGGGAACGAATAAGAAAGACATAAAGCAGCTTGGAGAATTCGGGTTCTACATTTCTTCTATTTTCACAGCCTTGTACCTGATATTCTATTCAGCCTTTGGCCTCTTAAAGATTGATTTCCTGCATATCTTCGACCATTATTTTGTGCTTATGCCAACAGTTTCCATCATAAAATACTTTGGCATCCCTGTAGAAATTATATCAACTGAGACTGTAATCCTATACGGAGCCGAACCCATGACTATTGTCATTGGCGGACCATGCTCAGGCCTTTACTCTATGTTCTTGCTCATAGGCATAGTTGCAGGATATTCAAGGATTGAAAGAATGGATATCAGTCAATCTTTAAGGCTTCTTGGACTGGCAGTATTGGTCGCATACCTTGCAAATCTTGTTAGGGTAATAATACTATACATTACAGCGTACCTTTATGGTATGGATGTGATGATGATTGTCCACACACATATAGGATGGATTATCTTCGCCCTGACCGCAGGCGGTATAATGTACATCATGAACAAGAAGAAATGAAAAACATATGAAGAACGATCAGCGTTCTATCAACCTTTTTTTGAATATTCGCCTGGTTACAAAAATAGTAACTGTCAGGCCACCCATATATACAAAAGTGATACCGAATACAAGAAGGAACTTGAAATCCTTCAGTATAAATGTAATGGCTACAATGATACCAAAAAGAACCACAGCGTAGGAAATAAAGCTGAACATCAGTGCTTTTTGCCAGTCCGCAAGACTTGTGTAAAGATAATTTATCTCAGAGAACATGATAGTACCTCAATTCAGTATATCTACTCCGTCAACGGCCTTTAAGCGCTGCCGAAGATCCAGTTTTGCCTCAAATAAAGATAGATGGATATCATAAAGTGAATTCACCTTAACAGGATTCATTGCAAAAAGATGAACATGACCGGGATTGAAATATTCAACAGAATTCAGATTAATGTCGTTATACACCCTTTTCAGGGCTGAAGCAAGATACTGTTTGCTTCCCAGTGTCCTGACAGCCACTATATCTGAATGTAAAGTTGAATCCACCGATCCAATGTATACGATCAGAGCAGCAGGGAGCATTACCAGACCCATTGCGACAAACCGTATGAACTTGGGTACAGGATCTCCCTCCTGCCCGAAACCTCCAAGCATGGACATCCACATGGCGACCGTGGAGAAAGAAGCAATGATACCTGCAACAAAGGCCACAAAAGTGTTATGGGACACATTTCCCTCGGAGATACGTGCCATCTCACGTGCGAGCATAGCCTCCAATTCATCATTATTTAAAAGTTCCAGAAGTCCATAGGACATTACAATGTCATATTTTTTTTTGGAACCTACTGTAAAGACAATTGGAGTCGATGAATCAAATATATGACTCTTTGGGCATTCTATAGAAAACTTTTCTGAAAGTTCATTCAATATATAGTGTAAATCTGAATATTCTGTGGGAGACATATATTCACATCCGTACCACCTCATGATTAATTTGGAAGCTGAAAGATAGATTTGCCTGCTTAACACATAAATAACAAGCAAGCTTACTAACCCAGCCATGGAACCTCCAAGATAGAATATCAGAGAGACTATGGGCAGAAAGACTATGAAAAACAGAAAATATATCCATACCTTATTTTTAATAGAGAACCCTCTTTGTATTTTACTTTAGTTTATTTGAAATGTACCTGTATTAAGAAGCTGTAATATAATAGAACCCTATACTTATATATTTTAGCAAATAATTACACTAAATTCATAAATAATTCATTATATATTAATCACCCACAAGGAACTCGTGACCAGATGCTCGGCCCCAATAAATACACATATACCCAGGATCTTAAACTATTATTAGTAGCATCGTTACTATCAATCATATTCATCCTCTTCCCCCCATTTAACGAGATAGCACTAATAAGGATACTCTTTGCTTTATTGATCATATTTTTCATACCAGGATATGCCTTCATGTCAGCCCTGTTCCCGAGTAACAAAGAGATATCCGAAATAGAGCGATTCACCCTGAGCGTTGGTTTCAGTATTATGATAATGGTCTTCGATGGTTTTATCGTCAGCCTTACAGAATGGAAATTCAGACCAAATTCAATAACAATATCACTTGTGATTCTTACAGTTATCTTTGTACTTCTGACATATCTTTCCAGAAAACGCCTTCCTGAAGATGAACAATTCAGCTTTTCATACAGTGCCTTTATCCAGTCACTGAATTCAGATGAGGAGATCCATGCAGAAGTTGAAGAGACTAAGCATCAAAACACAGAAATTGATAAAAGATTCTCTGCAAGCAATAGAAAAAAGATATCTTCAGTGCGTAAAAAGAACCGTGCGACTCCAACTGAGCTCAATACAAAAAAAATAGCCCCGGAGATCACAAAAGCCCTTATGATCGCAATGGTGCTTTCCATAATTATTGCAGGCGCCATGTTCGCCTATGCAAAGGCAACCCGGGAAAAAGAAACATTCACAGCACTTTACATCCTTGGCCCGGATGGAAAAGCTGAGAACTATCCTGAGAATATTTCCACATCAAATCCCCTCCACATAATAGCAGGTATAGAAAACTACGAACATGCTGATGTGAACTACATACTACAAGCAAAACTGGATGGCATCGTACTGGATGAGATTGAAGTAACCCTTAGACACGAAGATAAGTGGGAACAGGAACTTGTGCTAACCCCAACAAAATTCAAGCAGGAAAGACAGAAACTTGAGTTTGCCCTGTACAAAGATGAAGTTGGAAATTTCGCATACAGATCAGCACATCTCTGGGTGACTCAGATGATAAGTACTGAGGTCGTTGAAACTACAAATTCTGCAACCATCGATTTCATACAACTTAGTAACCCAGATATGGAAACGGATGAAGGATGGACATTTATTTCAAGCAACGAGACATCAGTAACAGGACATTACCTGAACGAGTCTGGAATCAATTCATCCAAGGCATTTGTGATCAATAGCACCTTTGAAGGAAACATGGGACAATGGGGTTATGACCAGTATAACCTTCAGCAGGAGATCTACAGTAACAGAACACAGGATGTACTGCTTTCCGCTTACATGAAGGACAACTATGCAAAGGGAACTCCGGATAAAGAAGAGTCACAATACAAGAGAGTATTGCTCAATGATGTGATAGTATGGTCAGAAGGAATAAACGGTGACGAAGGATGGCAGCATCTGATGCTACCTGTTACAATACAGGAAGGTAAAAATACAATCTCATTTGTTTTAGCACAGAACCGTAATTTGGACCTTAAAACGATTGAATTTGCTATTGATGAAGTAAGTTTCATGCCACTGTCAGCTTTATCCCCATACGTCAAAGATGATAACACTGTAGAATTTGACCTTCCGATATCCAAAGTGCTCACCTTAGTCCCAAGTGTTGGCAATAATAAATTTACAGTAAGTTGGAACGGAACCGATGAAGGTTCAGGTATTTATTACTATGACATAGATTACAGCACAGACGGCACGAACTGGAATAGGTGGATTAGTAAAACTACAGCAATTTCCGCAGAGTTTGAAGGAAAACAAGGTGAAACATATTACTTCAGATCAAAAGCAGTTGACAACGCCCTGAATGAAGAAATGGAACATGCAGTATCCGACACAAGTACAAAAGTTGACATCACTGCACCAACAATCGAACTCGACATCACGCCAAACCCCACCAGTGATACCACATACCTAACTGTGACATCAAGCAAGCCTTTGATGGAAATGGAATGTAAGATAATACCATGGACATTTGGCAATTCTGAGTCCTTAAAGCTTGCAACAACAGACAACATAATATGGACTACTAAATACACTGTAAAATTGCAGGATAATTACAATATAGAAGTCACTGCAAAGGACTATGCCAATAATACAGCCTATACATTTGGAAGCTTATACACCGATGAATCACTGGAAGAACTAACAATAGACATCAATCCTGAAAAAACATCAGATGATGTAGAAATTACCATTACTTCCTCTACGGCCCTTAAGGAAGAACCAACTGTGATAGTACAAGATAGATATGGCTATAAACTGGATGTGACCTTTGAAGGTTCATCAGATAATGAATATACATACACAGCCACAACAGAGGATAAGGATCTGGATTATAGTATACGTGATGGCACAGCACGGGTTAAAACTACTGCAAAAACAGTGGATTCCCTAAGCTTGTATGAAGAAGAGACATTCATCATTGACAGGGTCGACCCGACCATTAAAAGTTTAAGCCCCGATGATGGCGAAACAGTGAATACAGGCAATCCATCTATCAGGGCTTCTTACTCAGATGATCGTGCAGGCATTGATAAAACGAAAATAGCTTTTCAGGTAAATGGAGTTGATGTAACTGATGATGCCGAAATAGATTACAGTTCTATTACCTACAATGCTGTAGGATTAGAGAATGGTGCGGTAGATGTCCGCCTGAGTGTCACCGATCAGGCCGGAAATACTGCTGTGGAAACATGGACATTTTATGTATCAACATAACAGACCACGCACCTCATAATGAGGATCATAATGTCATCGCAGCGTTTTTACAAATGTATAAATAAGAGTGAGACAATAAGGAACTTTAATTAGTAATAATCCTAATTAAAAAAGGTGGTACGAAAATGAAGAAAATTATATTGGTATTGCTAGTAGCAATAAGCATGATGGGTGTTGCAGCTGCAAACCCCTACACCGCAGACATATTTAATGCAGCAGGAACAGCACCAGTTGGAGACCTTGCACTGAAGCCAGGGGACAGCATAACCCTTAGTTACAGAATGACAGATATAAGTCCTGTAGAACAAGGCCTTGTTCTTCCATATGTGACACAAGTAGCTGTCGTATCAGGCACTGGAGCAGCAAGTGACATAACAATAACCACACCTGCTAATGTAGTAGTTCCGCTTGCAACATCATACACAGATGTAGGCGTAATAACAGTGTCACTCAATGCTAATGCACCACTACACACAATATACAGAATAAGCATTGGTGCAGGCCCAGTACTTGCCAGCACAGAAATAGATTCAGCATCAAGATACGTAGAATCAATACCAGAATTCCCAACAATTGCACTCCCAGTAGCTGCAATCCTTGGTCTTGCATTCTTCATGCAGCGCCGCAAGGAAGAGTAAGTTAATCAACTTACTCCAATACTTTTTTTATTCTTGTTTTTAACTTGTTTTTAACTGCTCGAGTACAAGTAGTTAAGACATTTTGTTACAGAAGATAGTTACTTCATACTATATATGCAAAAAAAAAGAATGCATCCAATAACAATAAAAGTTGTTAGGAGTGGAAATATGAAGAAACTACCATTACTTATCGCATTGATTGCACTGTTTGTAGGAACAGCATCTGCAACCCCATATACCGCAGACATATGGGACGCAACAGGAACTGCAGCCATAGGTGATTTGACACTTAAACCAGGCGACAGTATAACCCTCAGTTACAGAATGACAGCCATCAGCTCCGTAGAACAAGGCCTTGTACTCCCATACGCGACACAAGTAGCTGTTATATCAGGCCCAGGAGCAACAACTGATATAAACATAACTACACCTGCTAATGTAACAGTACCGCTTGCAACATCATACACAGATGTAGGCGTAATAACAGTGTCACTCAATGCTAGTGCACCAGTAGGAACAATCTACAGAATAAGCATTGGTGCAGGCCCAGTACTTGCCAGTACAGAAATAGATTCAGCATCAAGATATGTAGAATCAATCTCAGAATTCCCAACTATTGCGCTTCCAGTAGCTGCAATTCTCGGTCTTGCATTCTTCATGCAGCGCCGCAAAGAAGAGTAAGTTAACTAACTTACTCCAATACTTTGTTTTATTCTTTTACTTACTCTAACACTTATATTCTTTTAACCCCATACTTCCCTGAATAACATCAGAAGATGATCATCATGGAAGAATTAATCACTAAATTATCAAATGCCCATGGCATATCCGGTAGCGAAGGGAACATCAGGGCCATCCTTGAAGAAGAGCTCAAACCATATGTGGATGAGATGAGAGTAGACAAGATGGGCAACCTCATAGCTATCAAGAAAGGTGAAGGACCTTCCATAATGCTTGCAGCACACATGGATGAGATCGGACTGATGGTCAAATACGTGGATGACAATGGATTCCTCAAGTTCGTGAAGATCGGTGGATGGTATGACCCAACACTGCACAGCCAGAGAGTTGTTGTTCATACAACTAAGGGACCCATCTCCGGAGTTATTGGTTCAAAACCACCACATGTCATGAAAGAAGATGACAGGAAAAAGCCTCCAAAGGTAGAGGACATGTTCATCGATGTTGGTGCAAAGGACAAGGAAGATGCCATGAATATGGGAATTATCGTAGGCACTCCTGTTTCCATGGACCGCGAGGTTAAGAAACTTGCAAATGGCAAGATAACCGGAAAAGCATTTGACAACAGGGCAGGCTGTGCCATAGTAATCGATGCCATGAAGCAGATAGCAGAAATGGACATCAAAGCAACCGTCTATGTTGTTGGCACCGTACAGGAAGAAGTTGGCCTCAAAGGCGCACGCACATCCGCATTCGCACTCAACCCGGATATTGCCATAGCAATAGACACAACTATCCCGGGAGACCACCCTGGCATGACTAAGAATGAGTCTGCACTGGACATTGGCAAAGGTGGAGCTATCACTATAGCTGATGCATCAGGCAGAGGCTTAATAGCAGCACCACAGGTCGTTAAATGGATTGTGGAAACAGCAGAGAAGAACGATATCCCATACCAGACAGATGTCGGAGACGGCGGTACAACCGATGCAACAGCCATCCACCTTACAAGAGAGGGAATACCATCCACCGTTCTTAGTGTTGCAACAAGATACATACACTCACCAGTGGAAGTCCTGGACCTTGCAGACCTGCAACACTGCTCTGACCTTGTAGCAAAGGCAGTACTCAGTGTCAATGATTATTTCTAAGCAGGGAAGGATTTCCCCTTACTTTTTTTGATGGGTTATCAAAACAGTACAACCACCACGCCGAAGGCGGCGCAGTCCATTGCTGCTGTTATAGAAAGAATGTATTTTGTAGCATTAAACTGAACTCAACAACGAACCCATTCAACCACCTCTTGGTAAGCTTAAAATTAGAGGCAGATGAGCACATTATTTGAATAGAAGCGTATTACAGCCCTAAAAGTATGTTCTTGGCGGCATGGTCCTGAGGGAAGCATTCATGCGCTTAAGGCCTGATAGCACCATACTCACCGATATAAAAGTGAACTTTATACAATCAGATCGCCTGATTAACATCCCAGGTTTGACAGTTTTCACTTCCCTTATGTAAATTCATCCCCAATTATTCAAAAAAAATACATTATACTATGAACTGAGTTTCAGGATAATAATTTGGCATCCTCATGACGAATCGTGATAGATTAATCGTTATACATATATAGCACTTCAGTGTATCCACTTAGGCTGCTACTAAGTAGCAGACAAATATTGTGAGGGATTGTATTATTCGAAAATATCCGGTTTTTAGACACAACTCTTAGAGATGGTGAACAGACACCAGGTGTAGCACTTAGCAGCGAAGATAAAGTAGCCATTGCTACAAAGCTGGATGAGCTTGGTGTAGACGTTATAGAGGCAGGCTCGGCCATCACCTCTGAAGGTGAACGCGAATCCATAAGAGCCGTGGTTGCTGAAGGATTAAACGCGGAGATATGCAGCTACTGCAGGATAATGAAACCAGATGTTGATTATGCACTGGCATGCGATGTAGATTCTATCCATCTTGTAGCTCCGGTTTCAGACCTTCATATCAATGTGAAGCTTAAGAAAGACAGGGAAACCGTAAGGCAGATGGCTGTGGACGTAACAGAATACGCAAAGGAACACGGCCTTATTGTTGAGCTTAGCGGAGAAGACGCTTCCAGGGCTGATGTTGAGTTCCTTAAGTCATTATACAATGACGGAGTGGAAGCAGGAGCCGACAGATTATGCTTCTGTGATACCGTCGGATTGCTTGTTCCTGAAAGAACGGAAGTCATTTTTAGCGACATCTGCTCTGCAGTTAAAGCACCTGTGAGCATTCACTGTCATAATGACTTTGGTCTTGGAACAGCTAACACCATAGCAGCCCTGAAGTCGGGCGCACAGCAGGCCCATGTTACTATCAACGGTATTGGTGAAAGATCTGGTAACACAGCCCTCGAGGAAGTCGTGATGAGCATCGAATGGCTCTACAAATGTAAGACAAGGATCAATACGAAAGAGATCTTCAAGACCTCAAGGCTTGTAAGCAGACTCACAGGGCTACCCGTAGCACCAAACAAGGCACTTATCGGCGGTAATGCGTTCACCCATGAGGCTGGCATCCACGTACATGGCCTGCTGGCAGACACAAGTACGTATGAACCAATAAAACCCGAAGTGCTTGGCAGGGAAAGAAAGATCGTACTTGGCAAGCATGCAGGCAAGAGTTCAGTAACACTGGCAGTCAAAGAAATGGGATTTGAAGTCGATGATGCCCAGCTGCATGAGATACTTAACCGCGTCAAGGAACTGGGAGACCACGGTAAGAAGGTCACAGATGCAGACCTGCAGGCAATTACCGACACTGTGCTCAATATTCAGAGAGATGTAAGGGTAGTCCTCGAAGAATTCACAGTAGTGTCAGGTAACAAGGTAACTCCAACTGCTTCTGTAAAAATGAAGGTGGACGGAAAGGAAGTAGTAGAAGCAGGCATTGGAGACGGACCTGTTGATGCAACACTTGAAAGCATCAAGAAGGGTATATCAGGAATTGCCGATGTGCAGCTTGAAGAATACCATGTCGATGCCATCAGCGGAGGAACTGATGCTCTTGTAGAGGTGTTGGTAAAACTCTCAAAGAATGGGAAAATGGTCACATCCAGAGGATCACGCACAGACATAGTCATGGCTTCTGTGGAAGCAGTCCTTAATGGAATAAACCGTCTCATCTGAAATATCAGAAAATTATAAGATAGATACTATCAGTTTACATGCAGATTTAACTTAACTATTTGATTTAAAATTTAGAGGTTTTATATGACTGAATCGACGGAAAAAATGACAGGTGCAAGAGCCTTCATCGAGTGCCTGTACAGAGAAGGTGTTGATACCATCTTCGGGTATCCGGGAGGCGTACTGCTCCCTATATACGATGAACTTTATGATGCGGATATCCGTCATATACTAGTCCGCCACGAACAGGCTGCCGCCCACGCAGCAGAAGGATATGCAAGGGCAACTGGAAAGACAGGCGTCTGCCTTGCAACTTCAGGACCCGGTGCAACAAACCTTGTAACAGGCATTGCAAATGCATACATGGACTCCATACCAATGGTAATCTTCACCGGACAGGTACCAAGTTCCCTGCTTGGAAATGATGCTTTCCAGGAAGCAAACATTACCGGCATCACAATGCCAATTACCAAGCATAATTACCTTGTACAGGATGCAAATGATCTTCCAAGAATTATCAAAGAAGCATTTCATATCGCATCCACAGGCAGACAGGGACCGGTACTCATTGACCTTCCAAAGGATATCACTGTTCAGGAAATTGATTTCTACTACCCTGATAAAGTAGAACTGCGAGGATACAAACCCACGTATCAAGGTAACCTCCAGCAGATAAAAAAGGCAGCTTCTAAGATAGAAATGTCAAAAAACCCTGTTATTTATGCAGGTGGCGGAGTCATTAGTTCAGATGCAAGCAAAGAGCTTTTTGAATTTGCAGAGAAGATCAACGCCCCTGTAACAACAACCCTTACAGGAATGGGCGGATTCCCTGTAGAACATCCACTGTTTTTGGGAATGCCCGGCATGCATGGAACCAAATATGCAAACTATGCCATCCAGGAATCAGACCTTTTGATCGCAGTTGGAGTAAGATTCGATGACAGGGTCACAGGCAAACTCAAAGCATTTGCATCCAATGCAAAGATAATCCACATAGACATCGATCCTGCAGAGATCTCGAAGAATGTAAAGGTTGACGTACCAATTGTAGGAGATGCGAAGTGGATACTCCAAAAATTATTGAAGTATTCATCACCAGCACAATCCGAAGCATGGATAAAAAGGATAGACCACTGGAAGAAGGACAATCCTCTTTACTACGTGGAACCTGCAACTGGTGATGGAATTAAACCCCAGTATATCGTCGAGCAGATAAGTGAGGCATGCAAGGATGCTATTATTGTTACCGAAGTAGGACAGCACCAGATGTGGGCTGCCCAGTACTTCAGATTCAGCGAAGCAAGGACCTTTATCACATCCGGAGGACTTGGAACCATGGGATACGGATTCCCCGCATCCATTGGTGCCAAGATAGCAAGACCTGACAAAGTGGTCTTCGACATTTCAGGTGACGGTTCATTCCAGATGAACTCACAGGAACTTGCAACAGCAGTTCAGGAAAATGTACCTGTAATAGTAGCGATCTTCAACAATGGCTACCTTGGAATGGTCAGACAATGGCAGGAACTTTTCCATGATAAGAGATACTCTTCAACCTGCATACAAGACAGCGTTGACTTCGTAAAACTTGCAGAGGCATATGGTGCACTTGGACTTCGGGCCACCAAACGTGATGAAGTACGTCCGGCCATTGAACAGGCTATCGCTTCAGGAAGACCCACAGTAATTGATTTTGTTGTGGAATGCGAAGAGAATGTATCGCCTATGGTGCCAGCAGGTGCTGCAATTAACGAAATAATGGATCTGGAGAGGAAAGAATGAGACATACACTTGCAGTTCTGGTTGAGAACAAATATGGAGTACTCTCAAGAGTCGCAGGCATGTTCTCAAGAAGAGGTTACAATATTGACAGCCTGACAGTAGGAGTCACTGATGACCCCACCATGTCCCGCATGACTATTGTGGTAATGGGAGACGATGATGTCCTGGAACAGGTCACAAAGCAACTTAACAAACTCATTGATGTCATCAGGGTCACAGACCTCAAATCAGAAGATTCCGTTGAAAGAGAACTGGCACTTATTAAAGTTAACTCTGATGTCACCAACCGCTCCGAGATAATGCAGATAGCAGACGTATTCCGTGCCCGCATCATCGATGTTGGTTCAAAATCCATGACCGTTGAGGTCACAGGTGACGAAGGCAAGATAACTGCCATCGAACAGTTACTCAAACCCTTTGGAATTAAGGAAATGGTAAGGACCGGAAAAGTTGCTCTCAGTAGAGGACAGAAGAATTCTTAATTATTCAGAGACTTATAGATATTTCAATTAAAGAGGTACATACAATGGCAGAAATGTATTATGATAACGATGCAGACCTTAACTTACTAAAAGGCAAGAAGATCGCAGTGATGGGCTACGGAAGCCAGGGACATGCACAGGCACAGAACCTGCATGACTCAGGACTTGACGTGACCGTGGGCTTAAGAGAAGGTAGCAGACGCTGGAAACAGGCAGAAGAAGATGGACTAAAGGTCATGACAGTTGCGGATGCAGCAAAGATGGCTGATGTAATTCAGATACTCTTGCCGGACGAAGTGCAGTCACAGGTATATTACAGTGAGATAGAGCCAGGACTTGAAGCCGGCAACGCAATCGTATTCTCACACGGATTCAACATTCACTATAACCAGATCATCCCACAGAAGGATATCGATGTCTACATGGTAGCTCCAAAAAGCCCGGGCCACCTCGTCAGAAGAACATACAGGGATGGAGCAGGTGTACCAGGACTTATCGCAGTCTATCAGGATGCAACCGGTAACGCAAAGAATCTGGCTCTGGCACACGCAATGGGAGTAGGATGTACACGTGCAGGAGTATATGAGACATCATTCCGCGAGGAAACAGAGACCGATCTTTTCGGAGAACAGGTAGACCTCTGTGGTGGAGTTGCTTCACTTATCAAGACATCTTTTGAAGTGCTTGTTGAAGCAGGTTACCAGCCGGAAATGGCATACTTTGAGACATGCCACGAACTGAAACTCATCGTTGACCTCATCCATGAGGGTGGCCTTGACAAGATGTGGTATTCAGTATCCAACACAGCAGAGTACGGCGGAATGACAGTTGGTCCTAAGATCATAAACGAGCTTTCCAGGGAAGCTATGTACGAGGCTCTTGACAGAATACAGAACGGAGAGTTCGCTCGCGAGTTCGTACTTGAAGGCAAGGCAAACAGACCAGTCCTTACTGCAATGGAAAGACAGGACAGGGAACACCCATTAGAAGTCATAGGTAAACAGATCAGAGCCAAGATGCCCTGGTTGAACAGCGAATTAAACGAAAAGTAGACCTTTTGGTCTACACAATCTTTTTTTGTTATTTTTCTCAATTTGGGTTTAAGTAATACCCATATATTTTGCTATTAGAATGAATTGATCAATCTTTCATTGAGTTTATGCCTTTCATCTTTAATATCTACGATCTCACTCTCCACCAGAGTTTTTTGATGCATCAATTCTGCTTTTTCATCTTCATTGACCGCATTTCCCACGCCCTCGATGATAACATCTAATTTATCCTCAAGATCCATAAGTTCATAGCCTAGTCTAGTTGCCTTTTTATCGAGCCCAATAATATCTTCATTCATCGTACCCCACACCCAACTTACAGTGTGAATTACTCCACGCTTACGCATGGAGCTTCCTGCTTCATTCTTTGAACTATCGTTCACAAGTCCACAGGCTCTTCCCCCCGTTCCAAAGGTGTCAAGCGGTTATTAGATTTTGATTTTGTAATGCGAATTTCTTAATGTTGATAGCTGCATTAATGTCTCTGTCATGATTGGTATTACAGTCCGGGCATTGCCATTTTCTATCTTTCAAGGTCAACTCTTTATTATGAAATCCGCAATTATTACATATTCTAGTAGATGGCTCGAATTGACCTATTTTTAATAAGGTTTTTCCGTACCACTCGGCTTTATATTCCAATTGGTTGAAGAACATACTCCACGAAACATCACTAATTGATTGAGCTAGACAATGATTTTTAAGCATACCCGATATATTGAGTGATTCTATTGCAACTGCTTTGTTCTCGCTTATAATTTTAGAAGATGTTTTGTGCAAAAAATCTGCTCTCTGATTGCTTATTTTCTCATGGTGTTTAGCGACTGATAAACGTGCTTTTGCTTTATTTTTTGAACATTTTTGTTTTTTAGATAATCTTCTTTGTAAGATTTTCATTCTTTCCATACTGTTTTTTAGATATTTTGGGTTATCTATTTTTTCACTGTTTGACAATATGGCAAAATGAGTGATACCTACATCTAGACCTAATGTCGAATTATCATCGAAATGTTGTTTATCAGGTAATTCTTTACCATCATCTACAAGGATACTTATGTAGAATTTTCCCGTCGATGTTCTGGATATAGTAGCGGTTTTAAGTTTGCCTTCAAACTTCCTATGTAACTTTACTTTTATTGGTTGTTTTATTTTTGGAAGTTTTATAGTATTTGTTTCAAAATCCACAGTATAATGTTGTGGTATCTGGAATGATTGTAGAGGGTTCTTTTTAGATTTGAAATTAGGAAATCCTTTTTTTTCTCTAAAAAACCGTGTAAATGCAGATTCAAGATTAATAAGTGAATTTAACAATGATTGAGAATTTACATCCTTCAACCATTCATTAGTCATTTTCAAGTCATGAACCAGCATTTCTTGTAAATCAAACCTAGATAGATGCTTTTTTTCTGTTTCATAAGCTTTAATTTTGTTTTCTAAAGCCCAATTATACGTAAATCTACATGCACCAATATGTTTCATAAAAAGCTCTTGTTGCTCTTTATTTGGATATAAACGGTATTTATAGGCTTTAAGCATCATTACTTACAATGATTTAACAACACATATAGTTTTTGTAAAATCATGAGATTATATAAACGTTGTATTCGGATAGTACGCCTTTCATCTCCCACCTTACAGAAGGAGACTTCTCGGCTCAAAAATTAAATGCTAGTAATTTAATAAAATCTATCCTTGGTGAATATATCGCACCTGCACTCCTCAATGAAGCAAGAGCATTCGATAACTCAAACGGTGTAAGCAGAGATGTTTTTTCAACATCCACCATTGAAATTGTTACATCAATACCAAAAGTATTCTCTAGTTGCAGATACAATTGAGCCGCTTCTTTGGGTAAACGGAATATTTCGCTAGGGGACAGATTGGATTTCTTAAATTTAGAAGCGTGTGCAAACATGTCCATCCATATATCAAATCCTTCACGTACATTGGAAACAGAAACTTCATTGCTAAAATTCATTCGGGCAATACTCGAACCTAGTTTAGGAGCAGCAGCACCAAGGTCCTGCTTGTAAACAAAATTACTTGAGTGTGTGAATGTTTCTGTCATCTCATATATTCGATCAGTCAAGCATTTTTCTGCTTTTTGTGAGATTTCCGGTTGAAACATTAAAGCATCCAGAAGATGAGCCCTTACAAATGGTATCTCAAAAGATACATCAGCAGAATAAGCAGACTTAGGACGCATCTCTGCATCAAGAACAATAGGCACATGTACAAATGTTTCTTTCGGCATTAGTATTGAAAGATTTACTTCCCTGCTGCCTAATGGATTCAAGTTCTTTTCAAGCTCAGAAGAACTGTAAAAATAAGGAGACTTTGCACTTTTGAATTCCCTGGGAATTAATTTCTGTAAAGAAACAAAGGAATTCCAGCCACTTTTCTTTGCAATTATGCCAGAATCAATACCGCCTTTTTCATTGATACCAATTGCATTTGACGAAACTGAACACATTGCAAGACACTGAGAGATACTATCCAGATTTTCATCTGCACTCTGAAATGGATGCTTAAAGAAATTAACATACTCTTCCTGATCCATTACCTTTCGGTGAAGGAGTTTTTTAGGATCGACCTTTTTCCACGCTTTCACATGCCTGACATCAATGTTAACAAGATTAGCAAATGTACCCCTGACAACTCGTTCTGTTTCAAAGGAGGTGACTTTGATCAGCTCATTCTGGTTTGGTGTCGGGACAGATTCATCGGTGATTATATAATACTCCCTTTTTGGTGTTGGGAGAAAAGGAGAAGGATCCAGATAAAAAAGATACCTGCTTCGGCCATCAAATCGAACAAAGCCCATCTCATCATTATCAAATATGAGCTTGTGCTCCACACCAGAGAGCTCATAACCAAACTCGCGGTTTTTCAGGCTTTGTCTTCTGACCATACCATGACCTTAATGTTATTGATTGATAAGGTTTATTCAACTTGAGGTCAAGAGACAAGTAATCTGAGTTATAAACTTCAGTCTTATGATACACCTAACCTATAAGTATCCAGAAATTAGTATTTTGAGTATTCACATCACAAAATATGTAGCAGAGGTCGCTAGAACATGAAAGGAACAATTGAGACTATATTATCAAGGCGAAGCATCCGTAACTTCACATCAGAAGAGGTCAAAGATGAAGATATTAAAACCATACTTGAATCAGGAAGATGGGCACCATCTGGCCTCAATAACCAGCCATGGAAATTCGTTGTTATTAAAAACAAAGAAACCATGAAAGAACTTGCAACCTGTACGCACTACAGCAATATCATTTTAAGTGCACCGTTGTTGATAGCTGTTTATCTGGACCTTGATACAATGTACAATAAGACAAAGGATATCCAGGCCATAGGAGCATCAATACAGAATATGCTTCTGGCATGCTGTGATCTTGAACTTGGGGCAGTCTGGCTGGGAGAAATACTTAATAATTCAAATAAAGTAAACTTGATTCTCAATTGTTCTGATACTATGGAACTTATGGCAGTACTTGCAATAGGTAAACCTGCGGAACATGGAAAAAATAGCACCAGAAAAGATCTGAGTGAGATAGTATACAGTGAAAAGTATGGAAAATAATTTTGACAAAATATAGAGGCTGAGACGAATTGAAAGTAACCTTTTGTGTTGTGTAGATTGATTGAAGGTGGTAGATTTGTATGACCCATTTATAATGGAGTATAATCAGGAAACAGGTCTACAATTCGTCTCTAATTCATAAAATGGATTTTATCGTATATATACTTTTGTCAATTTCAGAGATAAATCAAGGAAAACTGATTTACCATTAAATCAATTTTGCTTGACAACACTGGATTTCTTTTTCTTCCCGACACACTGCCGATTGGCACAGAACTCCAAAGCATCCTTTTTTTGCTCTTTAACACGGAGTATGTGCCATCCACAATGCTCACACAGAGTGCTGAGAACTGTAAGTCTACCTGATTTAGGAACTGACTGTGTATGTCCACACCTATTGGTGCAGCCAAGGAAACGAGAATCTTTCACAGATATGACGAACATCGAGCCATCACAAACAGGACACGGACCTACAACTTCAGGAGGGAAACATTTCTTTTCCATATCACACGTGAAGCAGGGACCAATTCCCACGGCCCAGTTATATTTGTTGCCGACTTTAAGAACTGCAACTCCACCTTTACTACATTCCTGAGAACGCAGGACTGTAAGTGCACCTGCCTTTGGCAGAGGGTATGTCTTCTTACACTGTGGATAACCAGTGCAGCCCACAAACCTTCCTTTATCAGTCTTGATCATATGTAATATCCGCCCACACTCAGGACAGGTCCCTACAAAATTCTTTTTATCAGTAGTTACCTGCTCATCAGTGATAGTGCCTGCCATTCTTGTAGCGATTGCATCCTTGCTTGAGTTTAGCTGGGAATACATTTCCTTGATAAGCATGGTTCCTTCATCAAGAGCAGTATCAAGTGTCTTTTTCCCGTCTTCCACATCCTGTATCAAAGATTCTATACGAGCCCGTATCTCAGGTTTTACAAGTATTGCCACAGTTGTATCGAGTGTATCCATCAAGGTAAAACCAGTATCCAGAATTGAAATCGTCTTACCTTTTACTTCAAAATAGCCTCGTTTCTTATTAGTCTCAATATGACTGGGGGCTGTTGCCTTGGTACCAATGCCATGCTTGTCCATCAAAGTAAGAAGTTCTGCCTCGGTAAGTCTTTTCGGAGGATTTGTCGCAGACTTGATGTTCTTTATTTTCTTAACATCAACCTCTTCCTTTTCATCAATAGCAGGCAGTAGTTTATCATTCTTGGTCTCAAATGGATATACATCAAGCCATCCAGAATCCCTTAGCACCGAGCCAGTGACATCAAATATTTCCCCACCGACAAGTATCTCAAACCTTGTCTTCTCAAATACAGCAGGCTTCATTAGATTTGAAAGGAAATGCCTCACGATAAGGTCATAGACCTTCCATACATCCGGCATCCTGACGCTTCGCTCCACATCATCCCTTGAAGCTGCTTTAATTGGATGGATAGGTGGGTGGTCATGTCCATCCTTGGTACCGTTCCTACAGTTAATATCACCGGCAGAGAGTATTGAAAGCGCATATTTTTGGTAAATACCGGATGAGAAAGACACCAGCTTTGAGCGGAAATCAAAATCATCAGCATATTTATTGGTCTCTGTCCTTGGATAGCTGGTAAAACCTGAAAGATATAGCTGCTCTGCTATCTCAAGGGCATTTTCAGGACTGATGCCCAAAAACTTGGAAGCACGCTTCAGGAACTCAGTTGTGTTTAGCGGATACGGGGGACTTGTGAGAATGTTTTTTACGGTTTTTTTGTCCACAAGGCCTTTCTTACAATTCTTTATCCGGGCAAATATTTCATCAGCCTTTGCTTTTTCAGAAATATGCCCGCCCCTGTAAGCACCTGTAAAATCCGTACCATTTTTATTGAAAACAGCCTCTATTTTCCAGAAATCCTTTGACTGGAAGTTCTTTATAAGCTTCTCCCTTTCATAGACAAAACCACAGGTAGGGGTCTGGCAAGGACCAATTGATATCACACCTTTGGTACGAACCCTTTCCCTGACGGCAAGGGTCATGAAACGGGTAAACGCAGCACCCATTTTAAGATCAAGTATCTGGCGTGCTTCTGCTGACATTGCCATATTATAATCAGGTTCAACGAGATTCGTAAAAGCTTTCTTTATCTCACTTGCAGACAATGAAGAAAACCGTGCTCTTTTAACCGGAAAGGAAGCTACTTTCTCAGCAATCGCCTTTGCCTCAAATCCTATATTTTCCCCTTCCCTGTCAAAATCACAGGCAAGAACAACTTCCTCAGCACCGATAGCAAGAAGTGAAATGGCAGCAGCGAAGGGTTTCTTGGTGACGTTCTTTACAGGATCAGTATCAAGCAGGATTGCAGGATCACATTCACGCCAATTATTGAATTTCTCAGGAAAATCATAGCCCATGATGTGTCCGGCAAGACCCATTATCCTCCATTCTTTCCCATTCATTTTAAAGTCGTACACTGAAACACCCTCCACAGAAGCGCGGTTGAAATTCCCTTCACTAAGTATACCTGCTATCTGGGAAGCTGCCTTGTTCTTTTCCGTGAATACGACTATAGACATGCTGCTCCCCTATGTTCTGATATTAGATAAGAATTGAGCATGCGGGGTGAAAGTAATACAGAACCAAAATATTGATAGATATTCGATAAGTGGTATGAAAGATATATATGGGGCAAGAATGTATCTGCACCTATACAAAAACACTGCATACCGGAGCTACAATGACACTAATGGAAGATGCAAAAAAAGGCATAATAACACCTCAGATGGAAGCTGTTGCCAGAGATGAAGGCATTGATGCTAAAACAATCTGTTCCTGTGTTGCCAGGGGAACCATCAGTATCCCCAATAACCCTGTAAGGGACTGCAGGGTCGTAGGTATAGGTAAATACCTAAGTACAAAGGTAAACGCTAATATCGGAACCTCTCGTGATTACATCAATATTGATGAAGAAGTTGAGAAGGCAAAAACTGCAGAAACCTTCGGTGCCGATGCACTCATGGATCTGTCCACAGGCGGCGATCTGGACCTTATCAGGAAAAAGATAATGGATGCTGTGAACATCCCTATGGGCTCTGTTCCAATATATCAGGCTGCAGCTTCAAAAAAGACTGTTGTGGACATGACCTCTGATGACATGTTCAATGCCGTACGTAAACATGCGAAAGATGGTATTGACTTTGTCACCATACATGCTGGTGTGAACCAGGATTCCATGGAGAGGATCAAGCAGGGTAACAGAATAACAGATATTGTCAGCCGTGGTGGCTCATTCACCCTTGCGTGGATGCTGCACAACGGAGAAGACAACCCATTCTATTCAGAGTATGATTACCTTATGGAAATCGCCTATGAGTATGATATGGCCATTAGCCTCGGAGACGGCATGAGACCAGGGTGCATCCATGATGCTTCTGACGGCCCTTCCTTTATGGAATTCATAACACTTGGAGAACTTGTAAAACGTACAAGGGAAGCAGACATACAGTGTTTTGTTGAAGGACCCGGACATGTTCCTATTGACGAAGTAGAACTCAGTGTGAAAGGAATGAAAAGCCTGTGCAACAATGCCCCACTCTACCTATTGGGTCCGCTTGTGACAGATATCGCACCCGGATACGACCATATAACCGGAGCCATAGGAGGCACTTTAGCTGGAATGTACGGAACTGATTTCCTGTGCATGACCACACCAGCCGAGCATCTGGCACTGCCAACTAATGATGACATCCGCGAAGGAACCATCGTTACTAAAATTGCAGCTCATGCAGCAGATCTTACAAAAGAAGGACAGAGAGAGCGTGCAAGAGCTGTTGATGATAAAATGGCACATGCACGTAAAAACCTTGATTGGGACACACAATTTGCCCTTGCAATAGACGGAGAAAAAGCAAAGAGCATAAGAGATAGCAGGAACACAGGAAGCGGAGCATGCTCCATGTGCGGCGATCTATGTGCTATGAAAATAGTAAGCAAGGCACTTGAAGAAGAGAAAAAAAGGTGACAACATAGTCACCTGTTATTTCTATGCAATGTAGCTCTTTTAAACATTGAATGATAATTTTAATTTATGAATCTCACCGTTCTTCTGGATAATAATACAATCATTGACCGCTATTTTTTAGGTGAACCAGGTGTTTCCTACTTTATAGAAGACAACGGAACAAGAATACTTTTCGATGTAGGATACTCTGATGCCTTTCTCCAGAATGCACACAGAATGAAAATCGACCTTCTTCACCTGGACCATATAGTTTTGTCCCACGGTCATCTGGATCACACATGGGGACTTGATTCCATGGTAAGGATATTTACTGAAGCAAAAATAGAAGGGCTTGTGCATTCAGAACCCACTGTTGTTGCCCATCCATTGGTATTCAATAGCAAAACCTATGCAAGTCTAAAAGAGATAGGAAGTATCATTGGTGCAGAAAAGCTCTCAAGGGTATTCAAGCTAAAACTAAGCCGTGTGCCTTTGTGGCTGACTGAAAATATCGTATTTCTCGGAGAGATTCCCCGAATCTTTGATTTTGAACTCGACCCACTGGAAAGCAAGGTCATAATCGATGGAAAAGAAGAAGAAGACAGACTTTCTGATGATACTGCCATTGCTATTAAGACTGAAAATGGTCTTGTCATTATCACCGGTTGTTCACATTCAGGAATTTGCAATATAATCGAGTATGCTAAAAGTGTTTGCAGTGAAAATAGAGTTGTCGATGTTATAGGGGGTTTTCATTTGCTTCAACCACCAGAAACAAAGATCAACAGAACAGTCGATTATTTCAGCAAACTCAATGCCCGGAAAGTTCATGCATGCCATTGCACAGACCTTATGTCAAAAATCGCTTTGTCTAAAGTCTGTAAACTAAAAGAAGTAGGTTCTGGTCTCCGACTCGAATATTAGAAAGAAAAAAGAAATGACCGGAATAATCCCCTCATATCATTGTTTCTTGAAGCACATGAACCAGTCAAGACAGTATGTATCCTCATCTTTCGATTCCACTCTTTCCTTAGCAGTCCCACATGAACCCGGTGGTGGAATAATCACATCATCCCCCGGTTGCCAGTTGGCAGGGGTTGCAACATTTTCAGCATCCGATTTTTGCATTGCAAGTAATAATCTCCTGACCTCATCCATATTACGTCCGTTAGACAGCGGGTAATACAAAATTGCCCTTATCTTTGCTTTTGGATCGATCATAAACACGGCCCTTACAGCCTGTGTATCTGAAGCATTTGGCTGCACCATGCCAAACTTCTTTGCAATATCCATCTTAAGATCAGCAATAACCGGGAAAGTAATTTCCACTTCTTTCATGCCCTTATATTCTATTTTTTCCTTGATGGTCCGAAGCCATGCAATATGAGCATAGATACTGTCAATGGAAAGCCCCAGCAGTTCAGCATTTAGCGTCTTGAAATCATCCTGCATACCTGCAAAGGTCATGAACTCCGTAGTGCATACTGGCGTGAAATCAGCAGGATGGCTAAAAAAAATTACCCACTTACCTTTGTAGTCCCTTGGAAAACTTATCGCACCAGCTGTTGTCTCAGCAGTAAATGATGGTGCACTGTCACCTATCAAAGGCATATATACAGGTTCAGATGAGGATGTATCACTCATTCCGGACTTTATTTTCTTCATACTGCTGTCAAGGTATTCATTGATGTCCTTCACTTGCTTATCAAATTCCTTTTCCAGTTCCAGATCCTTTATGTTCCTGGAAATGTATCCTTTCATATCCTTGAACTGATCTTCAAGATACTTTTTAGTATCCTTTTTCTCATCCATTTTAAATCACCATTCTAATGAAGTGTGAACTACAGGAACGGACTAAAAAATAGTGAACATCCCATACTCCACTAATAATTAAGGCATTTTAAGATAAGAACTTGACTCTTGTGTGGCTAATTGTTATACAGTTAGTGCTTGAAGTACAACACTGGACAATAAATAATAAATAAGCTAATATACAAACACTTGGTCAGTACTATATAGCAATACCAGATCATGAATAGGTCTTCTCAATAAAAATGGCAAATAATGATCCTATTTCCGGGCATGGTTCATCCAATATGTCAAAAAAAACAACGATGGTTTTGAGAACCTCGTCGATGAATTACCCCTTGGCATGCTTTCATGTGACAGGGAAGGAAACATCACTGCAGTAAATGATTTTCTTTTGAAGATATTGGGGTCACCTTCCGCTGATGCCACAAAAAAAATCAATATACTTACTTTCCCGCCTCTTTTGGAATCTGGAATTTCCTCAGTTATTGGAGAAACACTTAGAACTGGTAAAAACTCCTCGATAGAAACACCTTACAGATCAAAGTGGGGAAAAGAGCTTTTCCTGAGTTTCAAGGCATTTTCAAAAAAGAGTGAATATGGACGTATTTGTGGATGCTATGCTATTGTTGAAGATCTTACAAATAGAAGAAAAGCAACCCTCGAGTTTGAGCAAAATAAACGCAAAGACAACCTGATATCAAAAATCTCAAGTCGCTTTATCAACAGCAACTTCAAGGAAATTGATGATGATATCAACAAGGCCCTTAAGGACCTGACATATTTTGTTGGTGCGGACTGTGTAGCTGTGTTCAGTGTTGATGAAAATACAAGTTACATTGTTAAAACACATGAATGGTGCATTGACGGAGTAGTATCCAAAATACCACTCAATGAGAAATGGGATACTGAAAAGATTGTGTTTAAACAATTAAGTAATTTACAGATAATAAGTATCTTGGACACTGATAAAATACCTGAAAAAAATACACATATACGAGAGATACTACAAGATCTTGAAATAAAGTCCATTGCAATGATACCTCTTTCGCGTTATGGTGCTTTTAAAAATTTTATTGGAGTATATTCTAAAAATAAGAGAATGGATTGGAATGACAATGCTCTATATGTCCTGAAAATTGTCGGGGATATGATAGCAAATATCCTAGACCGTCAAAATACAGAAGGAATGCTTCTTAAAAAAGAAGAAGAATATGAGGAAATCATCCATTCCATAGATTCAATAATATGGAAAGTTGTCTTTGATAAAGAAGGAAACACCCTGAAAACCTATATTGCAGAACCGGTGGACAGAATACTGGGACTACCGGATGGCACTATAGCTACTGATTGGGATAAGTATTTTGATCATATCCACCCGGAAGATCTCCAAAGAGTGATGGATAAACTTGAATTGACATTTAAAAACCCGGGCACTTCTTTGAATGAGGATTACAGGATGTTAACTGGTGATGGAAAGATAATCTGGATGAATTCCACAGGTAACTCCTATCTGCAGGATGATGGCACTTTTCTGACTTATGGAACCTCGGTGAATATTACAGAACGCAAAATGGCGGAAGAAGAGATAAGCCGAAGCGAAAAAAAATACAGGTTCCTTATAGAACAATCAAACGATGCAATATTTCTGAATAGACTTGATGGACAAATAGTTGAAGTAAATGATAAAGCCTGTGAGATGCTCAGCTATCCAAGAGAGGAACTCCTGAAAATGAATGTTATCGACCTCCTTACCCCGGAACTTATTGTGAAAGGGTTAGATGTTGTTGAACGTTTAAGAAAGGAAGATCAGATACAAGGTAATACAAAATATATCACAGGCGGTGGATATGTCATTGATGTAGAGGTCAATGCCAAGATCCTTGAAGGTTATCCGGATCTTGCGCAGGCCGTTGTCAGAGATATCACAGAGCGCAAAATGGCTGAAAATAAGCTGCGTGAAAGTGAAGCTCTTCTGAATGAAGTCGGTAGAATTGTAAAAATCGGAGGCTGGGAGTTAAATGTAGCATCAGGTACGACTACATTGACACCTGAAGTTGCAAGGATCCATGAAACAGATAAAGTTTATAATCTTCAGGGAGGATTGGGTCATTTCCCTCAGGGTTCAAGAGAGATCCTTGAAAAAGCAGTAAATGATGCTGTTGAAAAATGCGAACCATATGATTATGAACTGGAGTTTATCTCAGTAAAAGGTAACCATAAATGAGTCAGGGCAATTGGCCGTCCGGTAATAGAAGATGGTAAAGTTGAGAAATTGATTGGTACATTGCAAGACATAACAGAACTTAAAGAAGCCGAAATAGAACTGGAACGCAATGAGATAAAATACCATGCTCTTTTTGAACAGTCAAACGATGCCATATTCCTGAATAAACTTGATGGACAAATAGTAGACATAAATAAGAAAGCCTGTGAAATGTTTGGATACACACGGGAAAATCTTCAGAACATGAATGTTGTAGAGCTTTTGGCTCCAGAACAGATTGAATCAGCAAGTTTAGGAATGCAGCAATTCAGAGATCAGGGCTTTGTGCATATGTACCCATTGTACATAAAAGCAAACGGTGAAACCTTTGATGCAGAGGTCAATGCCAAGGTTCTTGAAGGATATTCTGATTTGGGGCTGGCTATTGTAAAGGATATCAGTGAGCAGAAAAAAATAGAAGAGAAAATAATTAGAAGTGAGACAAAATACAGGAGCCTTTTTGAAAAATCTAACGATGCCATAATGATTCACGACCTTAACGGAAAAATACTGGAAGCTAATGACAGAGCCTGTGAAATGTTCGGTTATAATGAGGAAGAATTAAAACAAAGATCGATGATGGACCTGACATTCCCAGAAGACAGAGAAGACATTAAATCAAGATTTCGGAAAATCAAAACAGAAGGTTACTGCCGTAGGGAAAACAAAATGCTTCGCTCAGATGGAAGTTTGATATATGTAGATGTTAGTGCTTCATTACTCAAAACGCAACAAGATACAATCCAGACAGTAGGAAGGGACATAACAGACAGAGTACTAACAGAAGCCGATGCCATCAATGCAAAAATAGAAGCAGAGACAGCAAGTCGTGCAAAGAGCGAATTCCTTGCAAACATGAGTCATGAAATACGCACACCATTGAACTCCATTATTGGCTTCTCAGATGTTATGATCAATGGTATTGCAGGAGAGCTGATTCCAAAGCAGGAACAATATATGCAACATATTTCCGACAGCGGACATCATTTGCTAAATCTTATAAATGATATCCTTGACATTTCAAAAGTAGAAGCAGGAAAAATGGAGCTACATTTTGAGATGATCGATGTACCAACCGCAATGAATGAAATTATTATTATAACGCAATCTCTTACATTCAAGAAGAAGATTAAAGTTAGTGTGGATATATGCGAAAATGTCCCGAATGTACGGGCAGACAGGTCAAAGTTTAAACAGATAATGTATAACCTGCTAGGAAATGCAATAAAGTTCACCAGTGATGAAGGTCATATATCCATACTCGCAAATGTTAAAGATTCTAAACTGCTGATTTCTATTATCGATAACGGACTCGGAATTTCCCCAGATGATCTGAAAAAACTGTTCAAACCTTTTAGCCAGATAGATTCATCTACTTCGAGAAGTTATCAAGGAACCGGACTTGGACTTGCATTAGTCAAGGAACTGATTGAATTACATGGTGGAAAAATATGGGTTCAGAGTGAATTAGGAAAAGGAAGTAATTTCACATTTGAATTACCAATAGACAATAAAAAGCAGGAATAGACATCAATTGTCCTGTCAGAATAAATATTGACCTTTTTACAGCTTAAATAAGTGTTGTTCAATAGCATACATGCTGCAAACTGAATTAGAAGCAAAGTTAAAAATATTTTTACCAAAGGGAAGTGACCCTGGCAAAGCCAGGGTAACTCTGGAAGTGGGACGTGGTGGAGTTTGAAGGAGGTAGTTGATGGATATTCGAATTGACCCACATCCGCGAATGCTTCAGAGTAATATTACTCTGACAAATTATCGTTTTATGATTAGTAGTATTTATAAGTATCGTGAAAATATAAATACTGTAGGCATTATTTGGAATTGTGCAACAAAATAGATAAAAGGATTGTAAACCAGTATATAAATAAAAGTAAACATATTAGAATTTCTGCAAACAATTCATAACACAAACAAACTCGCGCACACCCTTCAAACTTATTATATGATACCAATAACCACAAATCTTATGTATCTACAGAAAAGAGCATACGAGGATTGAGCAAGAAGGAGGAACAAAGACGGATAACATCGCATTTTTGATATACGCATTCAGTTCCCTTTTTGCAGTAGTCAGTCCGGTTGGTGTAGTTATCACATTCGTTTCACTGACAACTGATATGACACTG